>NZ_JBFBBK010000001.1:35874-173376 GCF_040682635.1 Streptomyces sp. NPDC051133 | reverse complement strand
TCTGTTCTTGGGGGGGCCCGGACGCGCGGGTGGCCCCCTATCGGTCGTCGCCCCGGCCGCCCGGGGCCTCACCGGCCGCGGGGGGGCGCCGCACCCGGTCCGGCGCCGCCCCGCACCCGCTAGTCCTCCAGCCGAGCGAGGTACATGGTCACCTCGGCCGCGACTGTGATCTCGTCGAACTCGGGCGTCTCCCACACGTCGAGCTGGGACTCCATGGATTCACCTCCTCTCCGCCGGGATCACGGCAGGCTCCGGTCACGCGCTACGACGGTTCCGGGAGGGCGAAGACGAGCAGGGCGCTTCCGTGCCCCGCGCCGAGCATGCCGGGGAGGAATCCCTCGGCCCATCCGCCCCAGCCGACCGGCACGGCCACGTACTGCCTGCCTTCGACCATGTAGGTGGTGGGGCTGCTGTGGTGACCGCTTCCGCACTGGAACTGCCACAGCAGCTCCCCGGTGCGCGCGTCGAGCGCGTTGAACTCCCCTGAGGCCTCTCCGGCGAACACCAGGTCACCGCCGGTGACCAGCGTCGAGGCACACATCGGCAGTTCGTTGCGCCAGCGCCACTTCTCCTCGCCGCCCGCGTCGAACGCGCTGATGGACCCCGCCATGTCCTCGATGTCCACCTGAACGCCCGCGCCCCAGTAGGGAATGCTCTCCTTGAACTCCCGGCGCCGCCGGGTGGCCGTGGCACCGGTGTCCTGGACCGGGACGTAGAAGAGCCCGGTCCTCGGGCTGTAGGACGCGTGGGTCCATTCCTTGGCGCCGGCCGGACCGGGGTAGAAGTGGACCGGTTCTCCTTCCTTGTCCGGGTACACCTTGGCCGTCACCTGTCCGTCCCTCGTGATCGCCCCCCAGGTGATGCGGTCGACGAAGGGGGTGATCCCGACCCGCTCACCGTTCGTGCGGTCCAGGACGAAGAAGTAGCCGTTCTTGTCGAAGTGCCCGAGCAGTTTGCGTCCGTCCTGCTCGAACAGGATGCACTCGCCGATGCTGTCGTAGTCCCACAGGTCGTGCGGGGTGCACTGGTAGTGCCAGCGGATCTGGCCGCTGTCCACGTCGACGGCGATGATGCTGTCGGTGAAGAGGTTGTCGCCCTCGCGTACCTCTCCGTCGAAGTCGGGCGCCGGGTTGCCGGTGCCGACGTACAGCAGGTTCGTCTCCGGGTCGAAGGTGCCGGTGACCCAGCAGTTCGCACCGCCCCGTGCCCAGGCCTCGCCCTCGGCGGGCCAGGTCTCCGAGCCGGGCTCCCCGGGCTTGGGCACCGTGTAGCAGCGCCACTGGTGCTCGCCGGTCTCCAGGTCGAACGCGTCGAGGTGGCCGCGTACGCCGAACTCGCCGCCGGAACTCCCGACGATGACCATGTTCTTCACGATCAGCGGGGCGACCGTGGCGCTCTCCCCGGCCCGGACGTCTCCGTAGGTCTTGTCCCAGACGCGCTTGCCGGTGGTGGCGTCGAGCGCGAGCACGCGGGCGTTCGCCGTGACGAAGAAGACCTTCCCCTGAGCCACGGCGACCCCGCGGTTCACGTTCCCGCAGCACAAGGACACGTCGAAGGGGACCGCGTGCTTGTACCGCCAGATCTCCACGCCCGTCTTCGCGTCGAGGGCCCAGACCCAGCCGTCCCAGCCGGAGAGGAACATGACCCCGTCGACGACGATCGGGGCGGCCTCGAACGAGTAGGTCGACGCGCCCGCGATCAGACCGGTCGTGCCGGCCTGGAAGACCCAGGCGGGGACGAGGCGCTTGACGTTGTCCGTGTTGATCTGGTCCAACTGACTGTACCGCTGCCCGTTGTAGGCGCCGTAGTAGGTGAGCCAGTTCTGGGGCTCCTCGCGGGCATTGAGCAGGCGCTCGTAGTCGACGCCGGCTATCACCGGCGGCGCGACGTCCCCGCCCGCGACCTTGCCGCTCAGCGCTCCCTGGTCGACGGCCTCACCCGCATCGACGTAGTCGGCGTAGTCGACGGTCATTTCCTCCACCTCCTGCTTCTGCCTACGGGCGCGGCTGTTCGGGACGGTCGAGGCGGGCCTCCGGCGGAGCGTCCCCCAGGACCACGATGGACCCGGTCAGTCCCCGGCCCTCGTCGTTGCCCGTGGGCGAGCCGAACCAGTAGTAGCCCGGACCGTCGAGGTTGAGGTGCGCCTGCCCGTGCGAATGGTTCACCAGCCAGATGAACTTCCTGTCGCCGTTGCTCGGCAGAAGAGCGCAGTGTGTGTTCATGTCGTCATTGACGAGGTCGAGCTCGATATCGCCTCCGTGGGGCATGACCAGAATGGAGGGATCCCAGGTCAGCTCGTCCGGGTTGATGCGAATGGTTGCTTTCATGCGGCCGTCCGATTCCTCGGTGGCCTGCCCGATACTTCCTGTTCCCAGTACCTGGCCCAGCGCTGCTTTGTTCTGTGCGGCCAATCCGAGCTGGTCCAGCAGGTCGGCTCGCTCCTGCGCGGTCGTCATCGGGGCTTCTCTCCCCTCGTCCGAATACCTGTGTCCGCTCTCGCTCCACCGAATGATTAACACCGGAAAGGAGGCAAAACCTACAGTCGGCGAACACGCTACGCCGGACGAAACGTCCGGGCCGTCTCATGCCGTTCGTCCGCGACCGGCTGCCGTTCGGACCCGATGTGCCACCGTTGGAATGAGGAGCCGGGCCGTGCCGCGACGCGTCGGTCAGGCGAGGTCGTACCGGTCGAGATTCATGACCTTGGCCCATGCGGCGACGAAGTCCCGCACGAACTTCTCCCCTGCGTCGTCGCTCGCGTAGACCTCCGCGACGGCACGCAGCTCGGAGTCCGAGCCGAAGACCAGGTCGACGCGGCTACCGGTCCACTTGACCTCGCCGGTGGCCCGGTCGCGCCCCTCGAAGGTTTCCGCGGCCGCGGACACCGGCGTCCACTGCGTGCCCGTGTCGAGCAGGTTCACGAAGAAGTCGTTGGTCAGCGACCCGGGCGCCGAGGTGAGGACACCCAGCGGCGACTGCCGGTGGTTGGCGCCCAGCACCCGCAGGCCGCCCACGAGGACGGTCATCTCGGGCGCGCTCAGGTTCAGCCGGTTCGCGCGGTCGACCAGCAGGTGCTCCGACGGCACCCGGCAGCCCTTGCCGCGGTAGTTGCGGAAGCCGTCCGCGGCCGGTTCGAGCGCGGCGAAGGACTCCACGTCGGTCCATTCCTGCGTGGCGTCCGTGCGTCCCGGGCTGAAGGGGACCTCGATGTCGTGGCCGGCGTTCCTGGCGGCCTGCTCGACGGCGGCGGCTCCGCCGAGCACGATGAGGTCGGCCAGCGAGATCCTCGCGTCCCCGGTCCCGGAGCGGTTGAAGGACTCCTGGATCCCCTCCAGGGTGTGCAGCACCCGAGCCAGCGTGTCGGGGTCGTTGACCTCCCAGCCCCGCTGCGGCTCGAGGCGGATGCGTGCGCCGTTCGCCCCGCCGCGCCTGTCGCCGGCACGGAACGTCGAGGCCGACGCCCACGCGGTCGAGACGAGACGGGAGACGGACAGCCCGGAGGCGAGGACCCGGCGCTTGAGCGCGGCGATGTCCGCCGCCCCGACGAGCGCGTGGTCCACCGCGGGGACCGGGTCCTGCCAGAGCAGCGTCTCCCGGGGTACCAGCGGTCCGAGGTAGCGCTGGACGGGGCCCATGTCGAGGTGCGTCAGCTTGAACCAGACCCGGGCGAACGCGTCCGCGAGCTGATCCGGGTGCTTCAGGAAGCGCCGCGAGATCGACTCGTAGACGGGGTCCGTCCGCAGCGCGAGGTCCGTCGTCAGAATCGTCGGGGCGTGTGCCGTCGACGCGTCGTGGGCGTCCGGCACGGTGCCGGCCCCGCCGCCGTCCCTCGGGGTCCACTGCCACAGACCGGCGGGGCTCAGCTCCAGGTCCCACTCGTAGCCGAACAGGGTCTCGAAGAAGCCGTTGTCCCATCTGGTCGGGGTGGGCGTCCACGTGCCCTCCAGCCCGCTGGAGATGGCGTCCGCGCCCTTTCCGGTGCCGTAGCCGCTCCGCCAGCCCAGGCCCTGCTCCTCCAGGGGGGCGCCCTCGGGTTCGGGGCCGAGGTGGGCGACCGGGTCGGCCGCGCCGTGGGTCTTGCCGAACGTGTGGCCGCCCGCGATCAGCGCGACGGTCTCCTCGTCGTTCATCCCCATGCGCCGGAACGTCTCGCGGATGTCCCGGGCCGCGGTGAGCGGGTCGGGAACGGTGTTCGGCCCCTCCGGGTTGACGTAGATGAGGCCCATCTGGTCGGCGGCCAGCGGGCTCTGCAGCTCCCGGACGCCGCCGTGACGTTCGTCGCCGAGCCAGGCCCGCTCGGGACCCCAGTACACGTCGTCGTCGGGCTCCCAGACGTCCGCCCGGCCGCCGGCGAAGCCGAAGGTGGTGAGGCCCATCGTCTCCAGGGCGCGGTTGCCCGCGAAGACCATCAGGTCGGCCCAGGAGATCTTGCGGCCGTACTTCTTCTTCACCGGCCACAGCAGCCGGCGCGCCTTGTCGAGGTTGCGGTTGTCCGGCCAGCTGTTCAGCGGCGCGAAACGCTGCATGCCGGCGCCCGCGCCACCGCGGCCGTCGTCGACGCGGTACGTACCCGCGCCGTGCCACACCATCCGGATCATGAGCGGCCCGTAGTGGCCGAAGTCGGCCGGCCACCACTCCTGCGACGTCGTGAGCACCTCGTCGACGTCCCTCGCCAGGGCGTCCAGGTCGAGCGTGCGGAACTCCGCCGCGTAGTCGAAGTCCTCGCCCATGGGGTCGGCCCTGGCGCAGTGCTTCCGGAGAATCGCCAGGTCGAGCCGGTCCGGCCACCAGTCGCGGTTGCTCGCGCCCCCCGTCGCGTGACCGCGGTGCCCGGCCGGGGCGGGGAGGCCGAGGCCGCCCGCGCCCGCGGGGTCGCCCCCACCGGCGACGGCGTCCTGCCTGTCGGTCACGGGACTCCTCCTTCCGGGACAGAGGTCGTGCCGGGGCGCTCAGATGTCCAGAGCGCGACGCACGGCCGGGGCGTGCCGCCGGGAGACCGGCACCATGCCGTTCCCCCGGTCGTCCATGACCAGAGACAGCTCGCCCTTGAGCCCGCGCTCTATCTCCCTGATGCGGCTGAGGTTGACCACGTACCGGCGGTGCACCCGCAGGAAGCCGACATCCGCCAGCTCACCTTCGAGTTTGTCCAGACTCTGCGAGGCGGCCCGCAGTCGTCCCTGGTCGGTGGAGAGCCACACGTCGTTTCCCTGCGATTCGGCGAAGGAGACCTCCGGCAGCCGCAGCAGCACCATCCGGTTGTCCCGCATGGCGACCAGTCGGCGGGGCTGCGCCCACAGGTGGGCGGCCCCCTCCGCCTGGGGCAGTTGCGCCCCGTCGGAGGCACCGAACGAGACCAGGTTCCCGATCAGGCGTCCGGAGGAGAAGACGGGCCGGATGCTGATCGATGTGGGCTCGTCGGCCAGGTGGGCGAAGATCTGTGTCGAGCCGACCCAGTCGGGGTTGTGGGCGGCCTGCCTGGTGGCGTACCGGGCGGCGGTGATCAGTTCGGGCAGCCCGGGGTTCCATCGCAGCGTGGGGTCGACCGCCGGGGTGCATGCCGGGACGCCCAGGAACACGCTCGCCATGTCGTCGGCGATCACGACCTTGCCCGCGGTGTCCACCGCTGCGAGTGCCGCGCCGGAGTGTGCCCTGGCCTGGGTGTAGGCGGCGACCAGCTCGGCACCGCTGTCCCGGGCGCGTCTCTTCAGGGGGGACTGGGTCATGGTGGCCGCGTTCGCCAGCCAGCTCTCCGTGGACGCGGGCAGCCGGCCGCGCCAGCGGCAGACGGCCAGGACCGCGATCGGTTCCCTGGTCACCACGTCGCGCACCGCGATGCCCGCGCAGACCCAGTCGTGGAGCACCCGGCACCAGTGCTCGGCGCCCCTGACCGCGACCGGGCCGTGCGCCTCGAGCGCCGTGCCCATGCCGTTCGTGCCGACCGCGCACTCGGACCAGCAGAACCAGGGCGCCAGACGGGGGGCGTCGGCTCTGGCGAGCGTGGCCTGGTCACCCCACTCGGCCAGGATCCGGCCGGTGGCGTCGGTGACCGTGACGACGCCACCGAGGCTGCCCACTTCATAGGCCACGGAGGCGGCACGAAAGCCCAGCTCGGCGAGTACGACGTCGTGCTCGGGCGTGTGGTCGGGCTCCGCGACGGCCACCGGCGCCCCGGTGAGGTGGGGATCGACCCGGTACTGCTCCCGGCAGCGGTGCCAGGAGATCGCCACCAGGGGCCGGACGTCCGGGACCTGGTCCTCGCCCTGCACGAACCGTTCCCACGCGGCGAGCACGGGGCCGCCGTCCAGGTTCGCCGATCCGGACTCAAGCCGATGTACATCCCTCATGGTTCAGAACCACCTTCGGTCCATCCCCAACGCCCGACGGCGTCCGCGCCGTCCGCGCCGACCGCCGCTCGTCGCGGCCGGGCCTGCGGCGGACCGGGCCCCGCGTCGCGCGCCTTCCTGCTGCGTCACTCGTTCCAGGCCGTGTCACGCACCTGCACTCCCCACCCTAAATTCCGTCGTCGGCCTGCGCACGCATCTGTTCGGGACCGGGTGCGCGCGATGCCGGGCCGGCGCCGGCTTCGAGGCCCGTGCCGCGCTCCTGACCTGCCGGTTCATCCAGGTATGAGAACTTGGACCTGTCTGCGCCCAGTCGGTCGGGACTTCCCCCTTCCGCGCGCTCGGCACCGCCTGCGGCGCAGCGCCACATGATGGACATGAAGGTGTCACACGCGGACCGGAATGCCGGTCAGGCGGGCGCCCGTTGTGACGGTCATGACTGTGGGAGTAGCACTCGACGCATCCGACGCGCACAACCAGGTCGACGCCAGCGTGCAGCTGGCCCGGGAGGCCGCGGCCGCCGGTCTGCGGTCGGCCTGGTTCGGCCAGACCTTCGGCGCCGACTCACCCCAGCTCGCCGCGGTCGTCGGGCGCGAGGTGCCCGGACTGCACGTGGGCACCTCCGCGATCCCCGTCTTCGGCCGGCACCCCCTGCTCGTCTCCAGCCAGGCCCAGACCGCGCAGGCCGCGACGCACGGCCGCTACCACCTCGGTCTGGCCCTGGGCACCAGGCTGCTGACGGAGACCGGCTTCGGCCTGCCCTTCGCGCGCCCCGTCGCCCGCCTGCGTGAATTCCTCACCGCGCTCCGGCAGTTGACTCAGACCGGCACCGCAGACTTCCACGGCGAGCTGCTCACCGCCACCACTCCGGTCCCGGCCCGTGTGCCGGGCGCCGAGGGCGGCGTTCCCGTGCTGGTCGCGGCGATGGGGCCGCAGGCCCTGCGGGTCAGCGGTGAGCTTGCGGACGGGATCCTGCCCTATCTGGCGGGCCCGCGCGCCCTGGCGGAGCACATCGTCCCCGCCCTGACCGCCGCCGCGGAGGCGGCCGGCCGTCCGGCGCCCAGGATCGTGGCCCTGGTGCCCGGTGTCGTCACGGACGACGTGGACGCGGTGCGGGCGAAGGCCGCCGACAGCCTCGCGTTCTACGAACAGATCCCGTCCTACGCGCGGGTCATCGAACTCTCCGGCGGCCGCCGGGCCGCCGACGTGGCCGTGATCGGCGACGAGAAGACGGTCGAGGCCGAAGTGCGGCGTTACCGCGACGCCGGCGCCACCGAGGTCGTTTTCTCGGGCACCGGGATCGCGGGAGAGGCGGACCGCCGCCGCACCTGGGCACTGCTCGGCGGACTGGCCGGATGAGCGCACCCGCCGGGCGCCGGCCCGGTACCTGCCCTGCCCCCCTTGTGCGAGGCCGCGCCTCGCGTGACCGAGGAGAACCCATGACCACTGACGTCCCCACGACGGACCTCCGGGCCTTCACCGAGAGCTGGCTGGAGTGGTACCGCGCCCAGGAGGCGCGGCTCGCCGACCCGCACGGCTTCCTGGCCATCACCGGCCTGCACTGGCTCGACGACCGGCCGCAGCGTTTCCCCGACGCGCCCGGTGCGTGGCACACCGGCCGCGACGGGGTCGTCGTGAACCTCGACGACGGGGAGGAACTGGTCGTCGACGGAACACCGGTGCGGGGGGAACACCGCTTCGGCGTGCTTCCCGAACGCGGCGGCGTGGACGCGGCCTGGAAGGACGCCGTCATCGAGGTCGCCAAGCGCGGCGGCCACGACATCGTGCGCCCCCGTCACCCGGACGCGCCGCTGCGCACCGCCTTCACCGGAACACCCGCCTACGCGCCCGACCCGCGCTGGGCCGTGACCGGCCGGTACGTCCCGTTCGACGAGCCGCGGCCGACCACCGTGGGCGCCGCGGTCGAGGGGCTTGAGCACGTCTACGACGCTCCGGGCCGGATCGAGTTCGAGCTGGACGGCCGGCACCTGTCCCTCACCGCGTTCCCCGGCCCCGGTGCGGGCCGGCTGATGGTGCTCTTCACCGATGCGACCTCCGGGGTCACCACCTACGCCGCCAACCGGGTCCTGGCCCTCGGACCGCCCGCCGCCGACGGCTCGGTCGTCCTGGACTTCAACCGCGCCGCGAACCTGCCGTGCGCCTACACGGACCTGGCCACCTGCCCGCTGCCACCGGCCGAGAACCGGTTGCCGGTGGCGATCGAGGCGGGCCTGCGGATCCCCCGCGAGCGCGGCGGCTCCTGAGCCGGTCGCCTCGCCCGGCCGGCCGCCTCCGAGAGCGGTTGCGGAAGAAGGGCCTCGCCGACGTCGGCGAGGCCCTTCTGCACGCCGTGGTCACGCCGCACGGCCGGCCCTCCTCCCTCGATCGATACCCCCCCGGGTATCTCTGTTACGGTGGTGACAGATACCCCGGGGGGTAATTGATGCGAAGGGAGCGTCTCCGTGTTCTTCATCGACACCATCGAGCTGGCGGGCCTCGGCAACCGCGGATACCTGGCCGGTGGCCGGCAGGCGGCCGTGGCGGTGGACCCGCCGCGCGACATCGATCAGGTGCTCACGGCGGCGGCGCGGCGCGGGGTGCGGATCTCCCACGTGGTGGAGACCCACATCCACAACGACTACGTCACCGGTGGCCTGGAACTGGCCAGAGTGACGGGGGCCGCCTACCTGGTGCCCGCCGAGGCCCGGGTGTCGTTCGCCCGGGTGCCGGTGTCCGACGGTGACACCGTCGTCGTCGACTCCGGCCTGGAACTGCGCGCGGTCGCCACACCCGGTCACACCCCGCACCACACCTCCTATGTCCTGCTGGAGGACGGGAGCCCGGTCGCGGCCTTCACGGGCGGGTCGCTGCTGATCGGCACGGTGGGCCGGCCGGACCTGGTCGAGCCCCGCCTGACCGAGGAGCTGGCCCGCGCCCAGCACGCCTCCGCGCACCGCCTGGCGGCGGAACTCCCCGACGAGACCCCCGTACTGCCCACGCACGGCTTCGGCAGCTTCTGCTCCTCCGCCCCGGCCGAGGGCGACGCCACGACCATCGGCAAGGAGAAGTCCCTCAACGCGGCGCTGACCGAGGACGTGGACTCCTTCGTCGCCCGGCTCCTCGCCGGCCTCGACGACGTTCCGGCCTACTACGCGCACATGGGCCCGGCCAACGCCGCCGGTCCGGCACCGGTGGACCTCACCCCTCCGGCCCTCGCGGGGGCCGCTGAGATCGCCGCCCGGCTCGCGGCCGGCGAGTGGATCGTGGACCTGCGCGACCGCGTGGCGTTCGCCGAGGGCCACGTCGCCGGATCCTTCAACTTCGAAGCCGCCGGCTCGTTCGCCCTCCACCTGGCCTGGATGATCCCGTGGGGCAAGCCGGTCACGCTGCTCGCCGAGTCCCCCGAGCAGCTCGCCGCCGCCCAGCGGGAACTCGTCCGGGTCGGCATCGACCGGCCGGCGGCCGCCGCGACCGGCGCCCCGCGGGAGTGGGCGGCCGACGGCGACCGCCTCGCGTCGTTCCCCCGCTCCACCTTCGCGGGCCTGGCCGGGCACGGCACGGACGGCATCGTCGTCCTGGACGTGCGCCGCGCCTCCGAGCGCGCCGGCGGCCACCTCGCGGGCTCCGTGCACATACCGGTCCACGAGCTGCACCAGCGGCTCGGGGAGGTTCCGGCGGGCACCGTGTGGGTGCACTGCGCGGGCGGCATGCGGGCCGGCATCGCGGCCTCCCTGCTGGACGCCGCCGGGCGGAGCGTGGTGGCCGTCGACGACGGCTTCGGCTCCGCCGCCGACGCCGGACTGACCGTCGTCACCGGCTGAACGGGCACCAGACCGCCCCCCACCGACTTCCCGAGAGGCTTGTGATGTTCCTCCTCCGACGCGACCGGACCCGCCCGACCGTCCACGAGGCCGCCGGACGTGCCCCCGGCGCCGCCCGCCCGCCGCTGTCCCGGCCGGCGGCGGGTGCGGCCCCGCCGGGCGTGGCCGAGGGCCGGCCGGCGGTGGTGATCCGCCGCGGCGGGCGCCGCTCCCGGCGGCCCACCGAGCCGCTGACCGGACGCGGCGCCGGCGACGTCAAGGGCGGCCTGCGGGCGCGGTCCGCCTCCGGGCACCCGGTCGCCGACGCGCGCGGACACCACGGCCCGACGGCATGACCGCCCTGATCCTCGCGCTCGTCGCCGGAGCCGTCGTCGGCCTGGCCCTGGGCGGCCTCGGCGGGGGCGGCGGCGTCCTGGCCGTACCGGCCCTCATCTACCTCCTGGACTTCACCCCCGCCGAGGCGACCACGGCGAGCCTGGTCATCGTCACGCTCACCTCGGTCACGGCGCTGACCGGGCACGCCCGGGACGGCAACGTCGCCTGGCGCACCGGACTGCTGTTCGCCGCGGCGGGCATCGCGCCCGCGATGATCGCCGGGGCCGCCGCCGGGCACCTTCCACCGTGGCTGCTGACCGTCGCCTTCGCCCTGGTCGCCGCGCCGGCCGCCCTGCGCATGCTGCGTCCCGCGCGCGGCGAGACCCCGGGTCCGGTGCGCCCCGGCAAGGCCTGTGCGGCGGGCGCCGGACTCGGCACCGTGACCGGGTTCCTGGGGGTGGGCGGCGGCTTCCTCGCCGTCCCGGCGCTGGTCGGCATGGTGAGCCTGCCCATGCGCCGGGCGGTCGGCACCAGCCTGCTGGTGATCACGGTCAACTCGCTGGCCGCGCTCACCGCACGGGCCGGCACGGGCATGCACCTGGACTGGGCGGTCCTCGCACCGTTCACCGCGGCGGCGATCCTGGGCGCCTGGGACGGCAAACGCCTGTCGAAGAGGATCAAGGGCCCGGCGCTGCAGCGTCTTTTCGCCTCCGTGCTGCTCGCGGTCGCCGCCCTCATGCTCGTCGGCGTACTCGCCTGACCACTCCACCTGGACCACCTCACCCCCATCTCACGCCCCTCCGGGCCCCACCGAGACCAAGGACCGACCCGGCATGACCACCTTCACGACCTTCGACCCCGGCCAGGCCCACGCCCGGCTGCACGAGCTCACCGTCATCGACGTCCGCACCCCCGGCGAGTACGCCGGCGGCCACATACCCGGCGCCCTGAACATCCCCTTGGACCACCTCGGGTCGGCACTGCCCGGCATCCGTACCGCCGCCGAGCGCGGCGAGGTGCTCGTGGTCTGCGCGTCGGGCGCCCGGTCCGCGAGTGCCTGCCGGACGCTCGCCGAGAACGGCGTCCGCAGCGCCACCCTCGCCGGCGGCACCGGCGCCTGGGCCGCCCAGGGTCACGCCCTGGACCGGCCCGGAGGACGTACCAGGGCGACCTGGGCCATGGAACGCCAGGTACGCCTGACCGCCGGCTCCCTCGTCCTGCTCGGCCTGGCAGCGGGCAGGACCGTCCACCCCGCCTTCCGGCTGCTCTGCGCCGGCATCGCCGGCGGCCTCGTGTTCTCCGCCGTGACCGACACCTGCGGCATGGCCGCCGTGCTCGCCGCACTGCCCCACAACCGGCCCCGCCGGGCCGACCTCGAAGCGACCCTGGCGCGCCTGCGCGGCGACTGACCCCCGGGGAGCACGTCCGCTCGGCACCGACCGCCCGGATCGGGACGTACAGTACCCCTAGGGGTATGGGCGAGGAGTGATCGTGGAGCTTGAACTCGAGGGTGCGTCCCTGAAGGCCGTGCTGAACCGGCTGCGGCGTGCGCAGGGCCAGATCTCCGGCGTGATCCGGATGATCGAGGAGGGGCGGGACTGCGAGGAGGTCGTCACCCAGCTCGCCGCGGCCTCGCGCGCGCTCGACCGGGCCGGTTTCGCGATCATCGCCACCGGTCTGCAGCGGTGCGTGGCCGACATCGAGTCCGGACGCAAGAACGGCGAGGTCACCGAGCAGATGCGGGCACGGCTCGAAAGGCTGTTCCTGTCACTCGCATGAGGCGGAGCCGGTCACTCGCATGAGGGCGGAGCCGGTCGAGCGAGGCTGAAGCGCGCACGTGGTACGGCCACCTGCACGCCCCCTGCACGGCGGCCCCGGTCGCTCCGCCGGCGCGGACGGGAGCGGTGACACGGCTCGGATCATCCCCCTCCGCCACCTGGACGACGGCTCTCCCGCCGGGCCAGGGTGGCGAAGCACCGACGCCCGCTCGTCCACTGGTCGGTCACGCTCAGGGCGAGGCCCTCGGCGACCCCGCGCAGCGCTCGTGGTCCGAGCCGTGCCCAGGGAAAGGCCGGCCCGCCATGGCCCCGGGGGTCCTCCAGGCGCGCCGTGCAGAGCTCTTCGACGTCGTGCGGGTCGACTTCGACGACGAGACGTCCGGAGGGGGCGATGAGCCCGCGGCAGCGGTGCAGCAGGCCGCGCGGGTCTCCTCCGATGCCGATGTTGCCGTCGATGAGAAGAACCGTCTGCCAGCTTCGCTCCGCGGGCAGCCGGTCGAAGACCGAGCGGCACACCGCGAGGCCGCCCAGGGCCGTGGTCAGCGCGACCGCGCGCGGCGCGCTGTCGACTCCGAGGGCGAAGACCCCACGGCCCAGCAGGTCACGGCACAGCCGGCCCGGCCCGCAGCCGACGTCGAGGACGGGGCCGACGCAGCGGGCGAGCACGGTCCGGTCGGCCGTCGTGGGCCGTTCGTGCCAGCGGTGCACCGGCACCGGGATGCGGCGTCCGCCGGTCAGCCGCAGATAGACCGGGCCGCACTCGGGGCGCAGGGCCAGCTCGTAGGGATCCCCGTCGGTGCCGTACAGCTCGTCCTCGTCGGTCGTCACCGTGTGCCGCCACGGCCGGGCCGGGACCGGCTCCCACCGGTGCGGCGGGCCCGCCGGAAGCGGCGGAGCCTGAGCGCGAAGACCACCGCGGAGCCGGCGAAGAGCAGGCCGGTGATGGCCAGCCATCGCCCGAGGTAGACGCTGTCGGACAGCCCTGTGTCGCCGGGATAGGGGACCGCCAGGCGGAAGACGAGGGGGAACCAGACCAGCAGGAGCAGACCTGACAGGAAGGCGGGGACGCGCAGGTGGTTGATCCACGGCAGGGCCGGTCCGTCGGCGGGGCGATGCCGCAGCACGGAGAGGGCCGAGAGGTCGGCCAGCGAGTACAGGGGCAGCAGGATCAGGTCGTGCAGGACGGCCGCGCCGACGAACCAGACCGCCACCTCCAGCGGCCGCACGGCGAACAGGCGCACCATGGCGTACCCGGTGAGGGCGAACGAGGCGATCAGGACCAGCAGGTGCAGGGGGCCGGAGCCGTACCAGCGGACGAATCGTGCCATGGTCACGCCCTGAAGGTGAGCCGGTGCACCCACTTGGTGTTGTTCACGCCGGGGTTGGCCGGGACGATGACGCGGGCCGGGTAGCCGTGGTCGAGCGAGAGGTCCGCGCCGTTGACGCGGAGGGCGAGCAGCGCCCGGGGGTCGTTGATCTGGTTGGCTCGCAGCACCACCCTGGTGAAGGGGCCAGGGGGCTGGATCGACTGCACCACAACGCTGCCGGCCTCGGGCATGCCGGCCAGGGCGGCGAGGTCGGCCAGCCGCAGGCCGCTCCAGTGCTGGTCGTCGGTGGACCACCCCTCCACGCAGGCGACCGGTAGTGCGGCGGCGTGCTGGGGCATCGCCAGGAGCTGCTCGCGGGTGAACACCCGGGGCGCTCCGCGTCCGTGCACCTCCAGCCGCCAGCCGGGTCCGACCAGCGCGGAGGTGACGCCGACGGCCGCCGCCGTCTTGTTGATCTGGAAGCCGTTGGGGCCGGCGCCCGGATCGCGGTTGTGCGGTGCGAGCAGCGCGGTGCGGCGCAGCCGGCCGCCGATGCTCTGCCCGACGGTCACGACGAGGAGGAGCAGCGATCCCGCTCCCACCATGCCCACCGCGCCGCGGCGGCTCATCGTCGCGGGGGCGGGGGCGGCGGCCACCAGGCCGTCGGGGTCGGGTGGTTCGGGCACGGTGTGGGTGAGGCCGGTACGCAGCTCCGCCCTCAGGCCGCGCGAGCGCAGGGCCCGGGTCAACCGGCCCAGCCGGAGGCACACGTGGACGACGAAGGCGGCGATGAACACCCAGGCGCCGTAGAAGTGCAGGCGGTAGAAGGAGCCCGGGAAGACGTAGTAGAGCTGGATGTTGAGGATGCCGGTGGCGAATTCGAAGACGGCCCCGCCGACGAGCAGGAGCAGGGACAGCCGTTCGAGTCCGTGGGCGACGGAGCGTACCGGCAGCCACTCGAACAGCTTCGGGATCACCGACCACAATTTGGCCAGCAGCACGGGCACCAGCACCACGCCCAGCGTCACGTGCGCGCCTTGCAGCAGCCGGTACAGCCAGGAGGGGTGCGTGGGCCAGCCGAAGAGGTAGAAGCCCAGCACGCCCTTGTCGGGGGTCTCGTCGTTGAGGGGGCTCAGTCCGGGGTTGTAGGAGGCGTAGGAGAGCAGTCCCGTGACGAACAGCAGCGGGACGCCGACCAGCAGCACCAGGCCGAACACCGACGTCAGCCACGGCCCGCGGATCGGACTGCGCCAGAACCCGGGGCGGAACGGACCTGGGGGCGGGGGCAGTTGGTTGAGGCGTCGCGCCGCCGCCCGGGCACGGGCGGCCGTCCACGCCACCGCGGCCGTCCCACCGGTCCGGGCACGCCTCGGCCACTCCCGGACACGTCTCCTGCCCGGTGCTCGGCGCTCCGTCCCGCTGGACGGGGTCGCATCCGACGGCCGTCCGCCGCTCTCCTCCGGCATCGCGCTACCGGTGCTCGGGGTTCTCGTAGTCGTGGCGGCAGCCGGCGTCCCAGGCGGTGCGCTGGTTGCCGTAGGCAGGGATGCCGCCCAGGTCCTTCAGCGCCCGGGCCAGGTGGAGCAGGTTCCAGGTCATGAAGGTGGTGTTGCGGTTGGTGAAGTCGTTCTCCGGGCCGCCCGAGCCCGGATCGAGGTACGAGGGGCCGGGGCCCGCCTCGCCGATCCAGCCGGCGTCCGCCTGGGGAGGGATGGTGTAGCCGAGGTGCTGGAGGCTGTAGAGCACGTTCATGGCGCAGTGCTTGACGCCGTCCTCGTTGCCGGTGATCAGGCAGCCGCCGACACGGCCGTAATAGGCGTACTGCCCGGCCTCGTTGAGGAGACTGGAGCAGGCGTAGAGGCGCTCGATCACCCGCTTCGTCACGGAGCCGTTGTCGCCCAGCCAGATCGGTCCGGCCAGCACCAGGATGTCGGCCGCCATGACCTGCCGGTAGAGGTCCGGCCAGGCGTCCGTCTCCCAGCCGTGCTCCGTCATGTCGGGCCACACGCCGGTCGCGATGTCGTGGTCGACCGCCCGTACGACGTCGACGTGCACGCCCTGCGCGTCCATGACGGCGGTGCTGCGGTCGATCAGTCCCTGGGTGTTGCTCGTCTCCGGTGAGCGTTTGAGGGTGCAGTTGATCACCAGCGCGCGCAGATCGTCGTACCGGGCCGGCGGCGCCTCGGTGTCGGGCGACGAAGCGGTCACGCGGTCCTCCCAGAGCTCTGCGCCGCGCCCTGGGCACGGCGGCTCGTCCACTTCGCCCAGCCTGCGGGCGGACCGCGGCGGCCGCCACCTCAGCGCCTCCGAATGGCCCCGGGCGGGTCGCGGAACACCGCGGCAGCGGCGTTCGGCGCTCACCGTCGGGCCGTGCGCCCGTCCTCGTCCCGTGCCGCTGCCCACAGGGCGATCTGTGTGCGGGAGCGCAGGCCCAGCTTGTCGCGGATCTTGTCCAGGTGCGTGGCGACGGTGTGGACCGAAAGGCCGAGCCGGGACGCTATCTGACGATTCGTCAGGCCTTCGGCGACGAGTTCGGCCACGGTGGACTCCCGCACGGTGAGCGGGAGCCGCCCTTCGGCGGCACGGACGTCGCGCGGCGTGCGGGCCGCCCCGCTCCCCGCGCCCAGCGCGTACGCGACCAGCCGCTCTCCGCGCAGTCCACGGGCACCGGCGACGGCGGCCTGCTGCGCCGACGCCGACAGCCGTGTCCGGGCGCGGGCCGCCACCTGTTCCATCCTGTGCCGCCAGGGGGCCTCGGGCTCGGTGTCCAGGCGGCGCCGCGCCTGCGCGCTCGCCTCGTACAGTCGCAGCGCACGCTGCATGTCGCCGCTCTCCGCGGCCACGAGCGCCAGGCCCTCCACGGGGTACAGGGCATGGAAACTGGCCCCCGGAGCGATCCGCAGCACCTCGGCGAACAGGGTCTCCGCGCTGCGCAGACGTCCCAGGGCCAGCCGTACGGCCCCCGCGGTGTGCAGCGCGGCCGCGGCCCGAGGCCACGGCGCCTGCTGCCTCAGCACGGGCAGACACCGTGACATCAGTTCGTCGGCCTCCAGTTCGCCGCCGGCTTGGAGCAGCGCCCAGGCCAGGTGATGGGTGCACCAGGCGGTGTCCTGCGGCCTGCCGGTGTGAGCGACGACCTCCAGGCACTCCCGCAGATCCGCGACGGCCTCGGCGAACTCACCGCGGCACAGTCGCGCCGCTGCCCGGGCGTCCAGCGCGTTGGCCAGTCCGGCGGCGTCACGGCGCAGCCACGCGCTCCGCACCGCCTGTTCGCCCAGCCGCAGGGCCTCGTCCGGTTCGGCCTGCTGGCAGGCCACGCGTGCGGCGAGCGCCGGCGCCTGTGCGTCCGGCGCGGGGCCGCCGGTTCCGCGCAGTAGTCCGGTGAGCAGCGCACGCGCGGCCGACGGCTGCTCCTGCTGGTAGTGCACCCGCGCCAGCTCCAGTGTCAGCCGAGCCCGTACGGCATGGCCGTGGCCGGCGCTGCAGGTCAGTACCGAGGCGAGATTGTCCCGTTCCGCCGCGAGCGGGCTGCCGGCCTGGTCGGGGAACACCTCGCCGCGGCCGTGCCCGGCCAGCTCGGTCAGCCACGCCAGCGCCCGGCGCAGGGTGGTGGGCAGCTCGCCGGATGCGCGCAGACGGTCCAGGGCGCAGACGCGGATGGCGCTCGACTGCCGGAAGCGGGTGGGGGCCGTCTCCCCCGGCAGACGGACGACGAGCGACTTCGCCTCCAGGGCGCACAGGATGCGGAAGACCTGCCGCCGGCCTATGCCGTCACCGGCACAGACCGCTTGCGCGGCGGTCGCGTCGAACCCGCCGACCAGAACCGAAAGGCGCCGGAAGACCGCCTGTTCGGCCGGGTCCAGCAGCCGGTGGCTCCAGTCGACCGCCGCGGCGAGCCCGCTGTGGCGTGCGGGGCCGGTTCGGCTTCCCCCGGTCAGCAGGTCCAGGTGGGAGAACTGGTCCTCCAGCCCGGCGAGGATGTCGCGCAGCGCGAGGGCGCCGACGTGGCGGGCCGCGAGTTCGACGGCGAGCGGCAGGCCGTCCAGGCGCCGGCAGATCTCGGCGACGAGGTGGCCGTTGCCCCGGTGGAGCGTGAACCCCGGGGAGTTGCTCGCGGCACGGTCGGCGAAGAGGCGTACCGCCTCGGACTGCAGGAGGGCCGTCACCTCGTCCGTGGCGTCGGCCGGCGGCAGGGACAGCTCGCCGACCCGGAACACGGTCTCTCCGGGCACCCTCAGGGCCTCCCGGCTGGTGGCCAGGATCCGCAGCCGGGGGCAGCGGCCCAGCAGGGCCGCCACCAGCCGGGCGCACGGCTCGGCAAGATGCTCGCAGTTGTCCAGAACCAGTACCCGGGGGGCGTCGCCGATCGCCCGGACCAGCGTGTCGACGCCGGTCCGGCCCGCTCGTTCGCCCGCCCCCAGCGCGGCGGCCAGGGACTGGGTCAGCAGTGCGCCGTCCTGGAGCGAGTCGAGTTCCACGAGGTCGACCCGTGCGAAGCGCTTCGGCAAGGCCTTGGCGAACTCCAGCGCCAGCCGGGTCTTGCCCACACCGCCGGCGCCGGTCAGCGTGAGGAGGCGCGAGCTCCTCAGGAGGGTGCGCAGGCCGGACAGTTCCTGCTGCCGGCCGACGAAGGAGTCGAGCGCCGGCGGCAGGACGCCCGCGCCGGCCGCCGAGACCGCCGGCGGGGCGCCGGAAGCCGCCCGTCGCCGCAGCGCCCGCTGCCGGCAGGCGCCGGAGCAGTATCGGGCCGGCCGACCCCCGTGCGGCCGCACGATCAGCGCCGTACCGCACATCTCACATGTTCGACTCCGGCTCATCCCCGGTTCCTGGCCGCACCGCCCCGCTGCAAAACCATCGCCTTCAGCCATGTGCCCGTGCGCGGTGGCCGGCACCGTGGCGGGGCCGGCCACCGCGGGCGTCCCGGTGCGTCGGGTGCGCGTCAGGGTGTGGCGGCGGGGTCGATGCCGAGGACCACGGTTGCGGTCACCCCCTTGCCGAGGTCGCTGCCCGCCTGGGTGAGGGCCAGCAGGGTCGCGGACCCGCCGCTGCGGTAGATGCCGTCCCGGGCGTTGAGTGTGCGGGTGGCCTTGTTGTTCCGGTAGGGGGACAGGGCGGCGACCTTGGTGTTGTACGCCTCCGGGAAGTAGAGCTGGCCCGTGTGGGACACGTGGCCGCCGTGGTACGTCCCGCCCGAAACGGTGCCTCCCGCGTGCGTCTTGACGTGGATGTGGAGGGCCCGGCCGACGTACCAGCCGGGGTAGATCGTGGTGAACTCCGCGACACCGGCGGCGTCGGTCAGCTGCACGCCGCGCAGGAAGGTGGTGTCCGGGGTGGAACCTCCGGCGACATAGCCGGAGTAGACCCCGAGGGCGTCGCAGTGCCAGATGTCGACCGCCGTCCGGGGCAGCGGAGCACAGGTCGTCGCGTCGACCACGGTCACCCGGAGGGTGAGCGGAACGCCCGCCTTCCCCTCGGTGACGTCCTTGCGGACCGTCTCCAGATCCAGGTAGTACGGCCCCTCGGTCTGCTCGGGCGTGAGGATGCAGTCGGCGTCCGGCCGGGCCGCGGCCCGGTGCCCGGTGGCGGCGGTCGCCCGCGTGGCGGCGAGGCCCAGTGCGGCCGCGCCGAGGGCGGCACCGCCCAGGGTGGCTATGACGGACCTGCGGGTGGCACCTGCGGGGACGTCCGACGGCTCGGGGCCGCGCTGTGGTTCCGCGGTGTGGTGGTGGGGGGTGTCAGTCATGGTGTGAGCATGTCGCCGCCGACGTGGCGTGGGATCGCACGGACGACCCAGGAAGCCTCCGCGTGACGAAACCCGCGCGCTGCGCTCCCGCGGGAACGGCCGCGGCGGTGCCAGGGCCGTTCCTCCGGATCAGGCCGGGACCGGCCGACGGTGCTTTCCGGCCGATCCGAGCGGGTCTGGCGCGGTCCGGCGCGTGCAGCCGCAAGGCGGAGGAGCGAGACGACTCGATGAGCGGCCCCCGCGCGAGCGAAGCCGAGCGTGGGGGAGTCGGCGACCGACGAGGCCGCCACCGATGTACGCGCCGGGCCCCGCGACCCCGGCAGGATCCGATGCGCAAGGCCTGGGCCGCCATGGCTCACCGGCGGCGGCGCGGAGCCGACAGAGCGGCGGTGAAGTCGTCCAGGGCCGCGAGGCTGTGGCCGCTGACGACGGCGTCGCAGTAGGGCAGCGCCGCGGCCATACCGGCCACGAGCGGCCGGTAACGCGGGCTCGCCGTACGGGGGTTGACCCAGACGACACGGTGGGCGACGCGGGACAGCCGCGCCATGCGGGTGGCGAGGTCCGACGGCGCACCGGTGTCCCAGCCGTCGGAGACGATGACGACCACGGCGCCGTGCGCCATGCCGCGCCGCCCGAACCGCTCGTCGAAGTCGGCCAGGCAGTCCGCTATCCGGGTGCCGCCGGACCAGTCCGGAGCCGCCCGGCCCGCCCGTGCCAGGGCGTCGTCCGGCCCGGCCCGCCGCAGGACGGGGGTGAGGCGGGTGAGCCGGGTGGCGAACGTGAAGACCTCGGCGTGCGTGGCGCGGGCGGCGCAGTAGAGCAGTTGCAGCATCGCGCGGGCGTAGGGCTCCATCGACCCGGAGATGTCGCACAGCACGACGAGGTCGCGGGGGCGGGGGCGGGGCTCGAAACGGTGCAGCCGCAGCGGGTATCCGCCGGTGCGCCGGCTGGCGGCGAGGGTGCGGCGCACGTCGACGCGCGCTCCGTGGTGCGCGGTGCGGCGCCTGCGGGACGGCCGGGCCGGGGTGCGCAGGACGAGGGTGCGCATCACGTCGGCCAGCAGCGCCAGTTCCTCGACGGACAGGTCCGCGAAGTCGCGGCCGGCGAGCCGGTCGAGCGGACTGGCGGCGAGGGGCACGGGCGCCTCGTCCTGCTGTGCGCCGGCGTCCCGGCGGCGTCCGTCGGCGGTGACTCCACGGGTGCCGGGGACGCGGCCGGGCACGGTGTCCGGCGGCGACCGGTCCGGGTCACCGGGTTGCCCGCGTGGTGCCTCGCGGCCGGCCGGGCCGCCGAAGACCTCGCGGAAGACCGCGTCGAACGGCTCGATCTGCTCGGGCCCGGACAGCAGGGTGGCGAGCGCGCAGTGCCGCAGTTCGCGCGTCGTCGACGGCGCCAGCAGGGTGAGCGCGCGGGCGAAGCGCCGGGTGCGGTCGGGGCCCACCGGAATCCCCGCGTCACTGAGGGCGGCGGTGAACGAGGCGGCCAGTTCCGGCAGTTCAGGCATCGGAGCCCGGCTCCGTGTCGACCAGCTCCGCCACCCCGGACCGGCGTACGGCCTCAAGGTCCTCGGCGTACTTGAGCACCGCCCCCAGGGTGCGGTCGGCCGCGTCGGCGTCCAGCACACGGAATCCCAGCGTGTGCAGCGCGGCCGCCCAGTCGATCGCCTCGGCGACACCGGGCGGCTTGGTGAGCCCCTGCCGGGCACGCAGGCGTGCCACCCCGTACGCCACGCGCGGGGCCAGCCACTCGGCGCACTCCGGGACGCGTCTGCGGATGATCGCGGCGACTCGTGCGGTGTCCGGGTAGTCGATCCAGTGGTAGAGGCAACGGCGTTTGAGCGCGTCGTGCAGGTCCCGGGTGCGGTTGGAGGTCAGGACGGCCACCGGCGGCACCGCGGCCGTCCGGGTGCCGAGTTCGGGGATCGTGACCGCCGCGTCGGCGAGCAGCTCCAGCAGGAACGCCTCGAACTCGTCGTCGGCGCGGTCGACTTCGTCGATGAGCAGCACCGCCGGCCGCGGTCCCGGGTGGCAGATCGCGGCGAGCAGCGGTCGTGGCAGCAGGTAGTCCTCGGTGAACAGGTCGGCGTCCCGCAGGGGCTCCCCGCGGGACTCGGCCAGCCGGATGGCCAGCAACTGCCGTGGGTAGTTCCACTCGTAGAGCGCCTCGGCCGAGGACAGTCCCTCGTAGCACTGCAGCCGGATCAGCGGGGTGTCGAGCACGGCGGCCAGCGCGCGGGCCGCCTCGGTCTTGCCGACACCGGGCTCGCCCTCCAGCAGGATCGGCTGCCGCATGCGCACGGCCAGCAGCAGCGCCGTGGCCAGGGCGTCGTCGGCCAGGTAGCCGACCGCGTCGAGACGCGAGCGCAGGGCGGGGACATCGGGTACGAGGGGGCCGGGGTCAGGCATGCGGGTAGCGGGAGGGGTCGTCGGCGAAGGCGTGCCGGCACCCCGGCCCGCAGAAGTACACCGTGGTGCCGTCCCGGTCCAGTGAGAGGGTGTCGGGGGTGATCGCCACGGTCATGCCGCACACGGGATCCACGCCCTCACCCTCGGCCACGGCCCGTGGCGCGGCGGCGTCTGCGTCTGCGCCTGCGCCTGCGCCTGCGTCTGCGTCTGCGTCTGCGTCTGCGTCTGCGTCTGCGGGGCGTACGGGCGGGGCCGCCTCCGGTCGCAGCGCGATGATCTGGGCGTACACCGACAGCGCGATCTCTCCCGGGGTGCGCGCGCCGATGTCCAGGCCGGCCGGGGTGTGGACGTGCGCGCGCTGCTCCCCGGTGAGGTCCAGCCCGGCGAGCACCGCCGCGCCGCGCCTCGGACTGGCGACCAGCCCGATGTACGGCACCCCGGCGCGTGCGGCCTCGGTCAGCACGGGCTCCTCGTCGCGGCCGTGCGTGGCGACGACGACGATGTCCAGGTCGGGTGGCAGCGGCTCGCCGGGCGAGGCCGGCCGGGCGTCGAGGCCGAGCACCCGGCCGACGTCGAGCAGGGCGCGGGCGATGGGGGCGTGTCCGTAGACGTACGCCATCGCCGGGGGGAGGTGGGCCTCCAGGAAGATGTCGAGCGTCCCGCCCGACAGGCAGGGGTTGGCCACGGTGACCAGGCCTTCGGCGGGCCCCTGCGCGCCTTCGGTGCCGGTGCCCGGGCCGGGTGTGATCCTCAGCAGCAGCGACCGGCCGGTCTCCAGCACGCGCAGCCCCTGCAGCCGGACCGTGGTCTCGGCGCAGGTGCCGCCCACGAAGCCCTCGACGGTGCCGTCGGGGAGGACCAGCGCGCTGTCCCCCGGCTTGGCGCTCGTGGGCCGCTCCGCGTGCACGACGGTGGCCAGGACGAACGGGGTGCGGCCGTGCCGGAGCGCGTCCGCGCGGGTCAGCAGTTCGAGGGCGGTCATGGGCGGGGCCTTCAGGTGATCGCCATGTCGGTGCGCAGGGGCCGGCCCTGGGCGGCCCGCCACACCACGGCGGGCGTCAGCGGCATGTCGACATGGCGCACGCCGAGCGGCCGCAGCGCGTCGACCACGGCGTTGACCACCGCGGCGGGCGACCCGACCGTGGCGGACTCGCCGACGCCCTTGGCGCCGATCGGGTGGTGCGGGCACGGGGTGACGGTCTCGCCGAGCTCCCAGGACGGGCACTCGACCGAGGTGGGCAGGAGGTAGTCCATGAACGACCCGCCGAGGCAGTTGCCGTCCTCGTCGAAGGCGATCACCTGCATGAGCGCCATGCCCAGGCCGTCGGCGAGTCCGCCGTGGACCTGCCCCTCGACGATCGTCGGGTTGATCCGGTTGCCGCAGTCGTCCACGGCGATGAACCGGCGGACCTTCACCTGGCCGGTTCCGGCGTCCACGTCGGCGACGCAGATGTACGCGCCGAAGGGGAAGGTGAGGTTGGGCGGGTTGTAGACGCAGCTCGCGTCCAGGTGGCCCTCCACGCCCTCGGGCAGCTCCAGGCTGGAGTGGGCCGCGAGCGCGATCTCGGCCATGGTCCGTCCCTGGTCGGGGTCGCCCGTGACGAACCAGCGGCCCTTCTCCCACTCCAGGTCGTCCGGGCTCACTTCGAGCATCGCGGAGGCGACGATCTTCGCGCGTTCACGCACCTTGCGGGCGACCATCGCGGCCGCCGCTCCGGACACCGGTGTCGAGCGGGAGCCGTAGGTGCCGAGCCCGAACGGGGTCTGGTCGGTGTCGCCGTGGACCACCTCGACGTCCTCGGGCGGGATGCCCAGTTCCTCGGCGACGATCTGCGCGAACGTCGTCTCGTGGCCCTGCCCCTGGCTCTGTACGGAGATCCGCAGGACGGCCTTCCCGGTCGGGTGGACCCGCAGTTCGGCGCCGTCGGCCATACCCAGTCCGAGGATGTCCATGTGCTTGCGGGGGCCCGCGCCGACGGCCTCGGTGAAGAAGCTGACCCCGATGCCCATCAGCTCGCCGCGCTCGCGCTTTTCGGCCTGTTCCCGGCGCAGGTCCTCGTAGTGCGCGAGGTCCATCGCCAGCCGCAGGGCCCTCGGGTAGTCGCCGGAGTCGTACTCCCAGCCCGTCCGCGTCCGGTACGGGAACTGCCCGGGCCGCAGCAGGTTGCGCATCCGCAGCTCGGCCGGGTCGGTGCCGAGCCGGTCCGCGAGCACGTCGACCATCCGCTCGACCAGGTACACGGCCTCGGTGACGCGGAACGAGCAGGCGTAGGCGACGCCGCCTGGGGCCTTGTCGGTGTAGACGCCGGTCACGGTGCAGTGGGCGGCGGCCAGGTCGTACGAGCCGGTGAAGACGCCGAAGAAGCCGGCCGGGAACTGCGTCGGCTGTGCGGTGGCGTTGAACGCGCCGTGGTCGGCGATCACATGGACGCGCAGGCCCTGGATCTTCCCGTCCTTCGTCGCCGCGATCTCGCCGTGCATGTGGTAGTCGCGGGCGAAGGAGGTGCTCATCAGGTTCTCCGAGCGGTCCTCCATCCACTTCACCGGCTTGCCGGTGACGATCGAGCCGACGACCGCGCACACGTAGCCGGGGTAGATGCCGACCTTGTTGCCGAAGCCGCCCCCGATGTCCGGGGCGATGATCCGGATCTTGTGCTCCGGGATGCCGGCCACCATGGCGTAGATCGTGCGGTGCGCGTGCGGGGCCTGGGTGGTGGACCACACGGTCAGCTTCCCGGTGACGGCGTCCATGTCGGCCACGGTGCCGCAGGTCTCCAGCGGGGCCGGGTGCACCCGGGGGTAGAGCATGTCCTGCTCCACCACGACGTCGGCGGCCGCGAAGACCTCGTCGGTGCGCTCCTTGTCGCCCGCCGCCCAGTCGAAGATGTGGTTGTCGCTCTGGTGGTCCTTGTCGTCGCGGATCACCGGCGCGTCCGGGTCGAGCGCCCGGCGGGCGTCGACGACCGCGGGGAGCGGTTCGTACTCCACGTCGATCAGTTCGAGGGCGTCCCGGGCGGCGTACCGGTCATCGGCGACGACGAAGGCGACCTCCTGGCCCTGGAAGCGCACCTTGTCGGTGGCGAGCACCGCCTGCGTGTCGTACGAGAGCGTGGGCATCCAGGCCAGCCCGAGACCGGCCAGGGTCTCCCCGGTGATCACGGCCCTGACCTTCGGGTGGGCCTCGGCGGCGCTGGTGTCGACGGACACGATCCGGGCGTGCGCCAGCGGGCTGCGCAGGATCGCGCCGTGCAGCATCCCGGGCAGCGTCACGTCGTCGACGTAGGTGCCGTGGCCGCGGACGAACCGCGCGTCCTCCTTGCGGGGCATCCGGCCGAAACCGACCGGCCGCTCCTCGGTGGCCGTCATGCCCGCACCTCCTCGCGGCCGGGCGCCGGCTCGGTGCCCGCGTCGGCGGTCCGCTCCCCGCCGCCGTGCTCGGCGGCCCAGCGGACGGAGCGCACGATGTTCTCGTAGCCGGTGCAGCGGCACACCTGTCCGGAGATGGCCTCGCGGATGTCCTCCTCGGACGGGTCGGCGTCGTGGTCGAGCAGCCAGCGGGCGGTCATCATCATTCCCGGCGTGCAGAATCCGCACTGCAGCCCGTGGCAGGCGATGAATCCCCGCTGCACCGGGTCGAGTTCGGCTCCGTGCGCGAGGCCCTCGACCGTCCGCACCTCGTGGCCGTCGGCCATCACCGCGAGCACGGTGCAGGACTTGACCGGCGTCCCGTCCAGCCAGACGGTGCACACCCCGCAGTTGGAGGTGTCGCAGCCCCAGTGGGTGCCGGTGAGCCCGAGTTCGTCGCGCAGGAAGTGCACGAGCAGCAGCCTGGGCTCCACGTCCCGCGTGTGCTGCTCGCCGTTCACGGTCACGGTGATCCGCATGTCACGCCTCCTGCCCCTGGGCGCGGGCGGCGGCGGCGCGCAGCGCCCGGGTGGTGAGCTCCCCGGCCAGATGCCGCTTGTAGTCGACCGGGCCGCGCTGGTCGGCCGCCGGCCTGCACTCCTGCGCGGCGATCCGGCCGGCCTCGGCGAACGCCTCGCCGTCGGGCCGTGCGCCGCGCAGGAAGTCCTCGGCCCGCTCGGCCACGAACCGCGGGGCGCCGACCGCCGTCAGTCCGATCCCGGCCTCGGTGACGGCCGCGCCGGCGATCTGGAGCACCGCGCCCGCGGCGACGACCGCCCAGTCGCCGACCCGGCGCTCGACCTTGCGGTAGGCGCTGGCGTGCGAACGGATGGGCACGCGGATCTCCACCAGGAGCTCCGCCTCGTGCAGGGCGGTCTCGTAGGGACCGAGGAAGAACTCCCGGACGGGGATCGTGCGCCTGCCGCCGGGGCCCTGGACGACGAGCGCCGCGCGCAGCGCCGAGAACGCGGCCGACAGGTCCTCCGACGGATCGGCCTGGCACAGTGAGCCGCCCACGGTGCCGCGGTTGCGCACGAGCGGATCGGCGATGACCCGTTCCGCGTCCCGCAGGATGGGGAAGTGCTCGCCGACGACGGGCGAGGCGAGCAGCTGCGCGTGCCGGACCATCGCTCCGACGGCGAGGTCGTGCCCGTCCACCCGGATCGACGCCAGATCGTCGAGGCCGTTGATGTCGATCAGGGCTTCCGGCTGGGCCAGCCGCAGCTTCATCATCGGCAGCAGGCTGTGTCCGCCCGCCACCACCCGGGCCTCGGGGCCGTACCGGGTGAGCAGTTCGATGGCCTGCTCGAGGCTGGTGGCCCTCTCGTACTGGAATGCGGCCGGTACCTGCATCGGGCCCTCCCGTACTCGTCGTGCCCGTTGCTGCAGGGATGGTGCGCCCGCGAGCACCGGCCGTGCAATGGGTGGATAAGCATTCACTTATCGCGCCTTTTGCTGGAAAATCAGGCTGTGACCGTCACGCAGCTCAGCACCTTCGTGCTGGTCGCCCGGCTCGGTTCGGTGGGCGCCGCGGCGCGGACGCTGGACGTGAGCGAGCCCGCGGTGTCGCAGGCGCTCGCCGCGCTGCGCACCCACTTCGGTGATCCGCTCATCCGGCGCACCGGCGGCGGGGCGATGCGCCTGACGCCCGCCGGGGCACGGCTGCTGCCGGTCGCCTCGCGGATGGTCGCGCTGAACGCGGACGCCGAGGCCGCGGTGCGGGCGGCACGCGGCGCGCCCGACGAGCTGCGGGTCGTCGCCACGAGCACGCTGGCCGAGTTCGTGCTCCCCTCCCTCGTGGAGGCCTTCGCCTGCCGTTCGGGGCGCAGGACCGAGACCTCGTTCGAGGTGGCCTGTGGCGGCGCGATCCGTGTGCTGGTGGAGAACCGTCTCGCGGACGTCGCGCTCGGGCCGTGTCCCGGGGGCGCCGGCCGGGACGAACTGGTCAGCGAACCGCTGTTCCGCGCCGAGCTGGTCGTGGTGACCGGCGCGCGGTCTCCGCGGCCGCCGGGTCCGCCGTCGCGGTGGTCGTGGCTGGTCGACTCCTCCGGAACCGATCCGGACGCCGACTCCGGACGCCTGCTGCGCCGGCTCGGCGTGGCCGAAGGACATGTGTGGGTGTTTCCCAACCAGGCCGCGACCTGGGCGGCGGCGGCCGAGGGCGCGGGGGTGGCACCGGCGCCCGCGCATCTGGTGTCGCCCCGCATCCGGCGTGAGGAGCTGCGCATCCTGGAGACCACGGCGACGCCGTGGGACGCCACGTGGCACGCCACCGTCCTGCGGCCCGAACACCGTGCCCCGGCCACCGACGCGTTCCTGCACTTCCTGCACACTCCCGCGGCGACCCGCGTCATGCGGGCGCCCGGCGCGGGCGTCCCGCCCTCCCGGTTCAGGCCCCCGGTGTACGTCACGCTGTGGGGCGCGTAAGCCCCTCGACCGATGAGGCCCGGCGGCTCATCCGGGGGCGAAGGAGAAGCTGTGCCACGGCCCGGTGGTCATGACGGCCTGGTCCGACGCCCCGATGTCCAGGAAGCTGCTCTGCCCACCCGGCGGCACGCTGCAGTCCGGTGTCGTGTACAGGAGCAGGCTGCTCTGCGTCTGGTTGTCGATGTGGGTGATGCCCTCGGGGAAACGGTGGCATCCGTGGGTCGGCGGGTTGGAGAGGGTCTGCACGACCCTGACACCGCTGCGCGCCACGATCTGACCGGACGCCTGGTCCTCGCAGGCGGTGAGCGTGAGGGCGAACGACGCGATGCCGATGAGCGCGGCCATCGTCCGTGAGGAAGACATCGGGCCTCCTGGAGTGCGGGGAGCTGCCGGGGACGCCTCCTTCCTTCACTATCCGCCAGATCCGGCGGACCCGCACAGTGAGGAAGCGACCGCAGCGCGAGCGAGCGGCCCCGCACATGCCGGCGCCGGGAAAGGCGGCCATGGTGGACGGGTGACGTCGTCCAGCACCGGCTCCAGGGAGGCCCGTTGACCGAAGGCGTCGGCGGTGCGCGCGTGGTGGTCGTGATGGATGTGTCCGGGTCCGGCACATCCACGGTGGGTGTCCGGCTCGCGGACCGCCTCGGCGTGCCGTTCCCGGAGGGGGACGACCTCCACCCCGCTGCGAACCGCGCCAAGATGGCGTCCGGGCATCCGCTCGACGACGCCGGCCGACGGCCCCGGCCGGCAGCGCTCACCGAAGGGATCCGCGGCACGGCGCCGAGCGGACAGGGCGGGGTCGCCGCCTGTTCCGCGCTCAGACGCGCCTACCGCGACCAGTTCCGGCGTACCGGAGTGCCGGTGCGGTTCGGGTATCTGGCCGTCGACCACGAGGTGGCCGAGCGACGCCTGGCACGCCGGAAGGGCCACTTCATGCCGCCGGGACTGCATCATGACGAACTCGCAGATCCTCATCGTGGCGGCCATGGTGGTCGGTCCCGAGTACAACGCGATCACCAGCATCGCGCTCGGTCTCGACCGTCGCAGCCGCCGCAGGGTCCGGGAGGGGGCGCGGGCGCCGACGGCCGGATTCTCACCGGCCGTCGTGGTCATCCTCCTCTTCTCCGCGCTGGTGCGGCTCGCGGGCCTGCAGCCCACGGCCTTCGGGCCGGCCCTGCGGCCGGTGTCCCATCTGATCGACACGCCGGACTTCTTCTCGGTCACCGTCGCCGTACTCGCCGGCGTCGTCGGCATCGTCTCGCTCACCGAGGCACGCGGCAGCGCTCTGCTGGGCGTCTTCATCCGGGGCTCCGCAGTGCAACTCCTGCTCAACGTGGTCGTGCTCGTGATCGTGGGGGTCCTCACCCCGCGTCTGCAGCGGCGCCTGTGGCGTCGTGCGGCTCGCCGCGCCGCTGCAGGGCCGCGGCGGTGACGAAGGAACGGCGGGGCTCCTGACCTGCGCTCAGCGCGTGGCCGGGGCCGACGGGCCCGAGCCGGGCCCACGGCTTAGGCTGATCGAAGGGAGTGGCGTTCGGGTGAATCGCACACCGGAAGGGGCGCCCCGATGGACGACTACCCGCTGATCGAGAACCACGGTCTGCTGGGGGATCTGCAGACCGCCGCGCTGGTGACCACCGACGGGGTGATCGACTGGTTCTGCTCCCCGCGGTTCGACTCGCCCAGTGTGTTCGGAGCACTGCTGGACAAGGAGAAGGGCGGCCACTGCACGGTGCGGCCCGCGCACACCACCCATGCGACCAAGCAGCTGTACCTTCCCGACACGGCGATCCTGGTGACCCGGTTCATGACCGAGGCGGGCGCCGGTGAGGTGCTCGACTTCATGCCCGTCACCGGCACGACGGTCACCTCGCGCCACCGGCTGGTGCGCCTGGTCCGCTGTGTGCGGGGCCGCATGACGTTCCAGGTGGAGATCGCCCCTCGATTCGACTACGGGCGCACGCCCCACCGGCTGCGCATCACCCCGCACGGAGCCGTCTTCGCCGCGGAGGACGGCACCGAGCTGACCGTGCACCCGATCCGCGAACCCGAGGACGAGCAACTGGCGGACGTCTTCACGGGCCGGGACGCCGACCTGCACGTCACGATGCCCCTGGAGGCCGGTCAAGTGCGCGGCCTGGTCCTGGAGATGGGCGGTGAGGGGGCACCCGCGGAGGTCCGCCTCGACGAGCACCAGCGGCTCTTCGACGAGACCGTGGCGTTCTGGCGCTCCTGGCTGGGCCAGTCGCGCTACACCGGACGCTGGCGGGAGATGGTGGAGCGGTCCGCGATCACGCTCAAACTCATGACCTTCGCTCCCAGCGGCGCCCTGGTGGCCGCCCCGACGGCGGCTCTCCCCGAGCAACTGGGCGGCGAGCGCAACTGGGACTACCGCTTCACCTGGATCCGTGACGCCTCGTTCTCCGTGTACGCGCTGCTGGGGCTGGGCTTCACCGAGGAGGCCCGGGCGTTCATCCTCTGGCTCGCCGACCGGGTCAAGGAGCACGCCGGCCGCGACGGCGACTCCGGCCCGCTCAACATCATGTACAAGGTCGACGGCTCCTCCGACCTGGAGGAGCAGATCATCGACGACTGGGAGGGCTACGCGCGCTCGGCACCGGTGCGGATCGGCAACGGGGCCGCCACCCAGCTCCAGCTGGACATCTACGGCGAGGCGCTGGACAGCATCTACTTCGCGCACCAGCACGGCTTCCAGGTCGGACACCGGGGCTGGACCTCGCTGCTGACGGACCTGGACTGGCTGGCCGACCACTGGGACCAGGCGGAGGAGGGGCTGTGGGAGACCCGCGGCGGCCGCCAGGACTTCACGTACGGCCGGGTGATGTCGTGGGTGGCCTTCGACCGCGCCCTGCGCCTCGCCGAGTCCAACGGATGGCCGTCCTCGGCCGCACGGTGGCACCGCGAGCGGGACGCCGCCTACGAGCAGGTCATGGCCAAGGGATGGAGCGAGCAACGCCAGGCCTTCGTGCAGCACTACGGCAGTGACGTCCTGGACTCCTCGCTGCTGCGCATGGCCACGGTCGGCTTCCTCACCCCCCACGATCCGATGTGGGCGTCGACGCTGGACGCGATGGAGCAGGAACTGGTCAGCGACAGCCTGGTCTACCGCTACAACCCCGAGGCCTCCCCCGACGGCCTGCGCGGCTCGGAGGGCACGTTCTCGCTGTGCACGTTCATGTACGTCGACGCCCTGGCACGCGCGGGACGGACCAACCGGGCGAGGCTGGTGTTCGAGAAGATGATGGGGTACGCCAACCATCTCGGCCTGTACTCGGAGGAGATCGACCCGACAGGCCGCCAACTGGGCAACTTCCCGCAGGCGTTCACCCATCTCGCTCTCATCGACTCGGCGCTCACCCTGAACGCCGCTCTCGACCGGAGGTAGCCGGCCCGGGCCGCCCCCGGGTCAGCCCTGGTCACCGGCGCCGCCGCGCCGCAGATCGGCGTCGGTGAGGGCCTCCAGTTCGCCATGGGTGTCCAGCCAGTACAGCAGGGCGACCGCGGGGACGACGAGGACGACGGCGACGAGGGTGACGAACGCCAGCCAGCGCAGTGCGGTGTGGGCGCCCGCGCCCTCGGCGACGGTCAGCGAGGTCGGGATGAGGTAGGGGCGCTGCGCCATGCCCCAGGCGATGATCGCCGAAGCGACCACACCGACCGCCGAGACCCGGGACCAGGCGCCGGAGGGACGCGTCAGCAGCCACGCGGTGGCGAGCGTGGCCAGCACGGCCACGACGACGAAGAACAGGCCCACCCCGTGCGTGAGTCCCTGCCACACGTGCGGTGCGTCGCCGTGCGTGACGATCAGCGTGATCACGGCGAGAACGGCGACGGCCGCCAGGGCGGCCCAGGCACGCCGCCGGAAGTAGCCGTCGAGGTCCGGCGCGGCGAAACGCCGGGCGTCCGCGGCGAGGAACACGGCGCCGAGCATCGCCGTCGCCGCGATGGCGAGCAGGCCGAACAGCAGGGACGTGGGGTTGGCCCAGGCGTCCGTGGAAGCCGTCGTGGTGGCGCTCACGCGGCCCGAGGCCACTCCCCCGATCGCGGCGCCGAAGAAGAACGGCGTCAGCAGCGAGGCCACGGCGAAGACCGCTCCGTACAGGCGCCGGCCGGCCAGGCGCCGGGCCGGCTTGCGCAGGGCGAAGCCGGCGCCGCGCAGCACGATGCCCACGGCGGCCAGCGTCAGCGGCAGCCACATGGTGGTGAACACCCGCTGGAAGAGGACGGGGAATCCCGTCCACATGATGACCATCACGAAGATCAGCCAGACGTTGTTCACCTCCCAGACGGGCTCCATCGCGTGGTCGATCAGGCGGCGCGGACGCTCGCCCCGCTCCGCCGAGCCCGCGGTCAGGTCCCAGAAGCCGGCCCCGTAGTCGGTGCCGCCGCCACAGGCGTAGGCGGCGATCGCGAGCAGCAGGACGGCGGCGATGACCCCGGCGATCACAGCCGGCTCCGGGAGGAGCGCGGCCCATACGGTGTGTCCGTCTCCGGTGTGTCCGTCTCGGGTGTCTCCTTCGGTGGCAGCGGCCCGCCCGCCCGGTCGGCGAGCCGCCAGCGGGAGCGCATCTTCAGCAGCACCGCGAGGAACGACCCGAAGACGAAGACGTACACGACGACGACCACGCCGAACGTGATCCACAGACTGGTGGAACGCGTGGCCGTCACCGCCTGCGCGACCCGCATGTTCTGGTACACGATCCACGGCTGGCGGCCCACTTCGGTGGCGATCCAGCCGCACTCGACGGCGACGACGGACGCGAGGCCTGCCACGGCCGCGCACCGGAAGAACCAGGGCGTCCCGGGCAGCCGGCGGCGCAGCAGCCACATCGCCGCGTACCAGAGCGCGAGCAGCACCAGCAGCGAGCCGATCCCGACCATGGTGTCGAAGGCCCAGTGGGCGATGGTGGCCTGAGTGGCCGTCGGCCGGTCGTTCGCGGGGACCGAGGTCAGCCCGTCCACCTTGGTGTACGCGTGGAATCCGGCGAGGATGGAGTCGAGCTGCGGGATGCGGATGCCGCCGGAGATGGTGCCGTTCGGGTGCAGCCGGCCGAAGAGGTACTCCGGCTGGTGCGTGTCGGTCTTCCAGACGATCTCCATGGCGGCGAACTTCACCGGCTGCTTGTGGAAGACCTGCCGGGCGATGGAGTCGCCGAGCACGAACTGCACGGGCGTGCACACGGCGGCGAGCGTGAAGGGGACCGTGAAGCCGAGCCGGTGGTAGCGGTCACGGCGGCCGCGCAGCCATCCGACGGCGTAGACACCGGCCACGACGTAGCCCGCCGTCACGAACATCGCGAAGACGAAGTGCCAGTACTCCGGGCCGAACATCGGCGTGAAGATCGCCTTCCAGATGTTCACGTCGACGGGGTTGCCCGCGGAGTCGAGGATAAAGCCCCGGGGGGTGTTCATCCACGAGTTGGCGGCCAGGATGCCGAAGGCGCCGAGCAGGGCCGTGAGGGGCAGGGGCAGTCCGAGCAGGAAGTGGGCCCGGGAAGGGAGCCGCCGCCAGCCGTAGAGGTAGATGGCGATGAGGACGGCCTCCAGGAAGAACGCCCACGCCTCGACACCGAAGCCGATGCCGAAGACGTCGCCCCACCGCCCCATCATGCCCGGCCACAGCAGACCGAACTCGAAGGAGAGCACCGTGCCGGTGACGACGCCGATCGCGAACTGGACCGCCATCACGGCCGACCACCGGCGGGCCAGCAGCAGGGCGGTCGCATCGCCGCGGCGCAGTCCGTAGCCGTGCATGATGAGCGTGATCAGCGGCAGCGCCACGCCCATGGGCACCAGGATGATGTGCGTGGCCAGGGTGAAGGCCATCATCGACCGGGCCGGCAGGGTTTGCGGCGGCACGTCTGCCAGGTGCAGGACCATGTGCATGCGATGTCTCCGGGGGCCGACGCGGGCGGGGGCGGGTCAGCCGCCGGTGGCGAAACCCGGGAAGAGCGTCATCCCGCCGTCGACGTACAGGGTGGCGCCCACGACGTAGTCCATGAGGTCGGAGGCGAGGGCGACGACGGCGTGGGCGATGTCCTCGGGCTCGCCGACGCGGTCGTAGGGGATCAGCTTCAGGAGATCCCGCTCCGCCTGGGCGGTGTCCCACGCGCTGCGGTTGATGGGGGTCTTGATGGCTCCGGGTGCGACCGCGTTGACCCGGATCTTCTTGGGGGCGAGTTCCTGGGCGAGGGTCTCCATCATCATCTGGATGCCGCCCTTGGAGGAGGCGTAGTTGACGTGGCCGGCCCAGGGGATGATCTGGTGGACCGAGCTCATGCAGATGATCTTCCCGGCCGCGCGCGACACCTCCGGGACCACTCCGCGGCGCAGGAACTCCTTGGTCGCCTCGCGGGCGCAGAGGAACTGCCCGGTGAGGTTGACGTCGAGTACCTTCTGCCACTGGGCGAGGGTCATCTCGGTGAACGGGGCGTCCCGCTGCAGTCCCGCGTTGGCCACCAGGATGTCGATGGTGCCGAACTCCTTGACCATCCGGTCCATCATGGCGACGACCTGGTCCTCGTCGGACACGTCCGCCTCGTAGGCGGCGGCCTGCACCCCCGAGCCGGTGATCTCCTCGACCACCTGCTCGGCATCCTCACGGCCGGCCACGTAGTTCACCACGACATCGGCCCCCGCCCGGCCCAGGGCGACGGCCGTGGCCCTGCCGATTCCGGAGTTCGCGCCGGTCACCAGCGCCTTCTGCCCCTTCAGCAGGTGGGCGGGGACCACGCGTTGGGGTGCGCTCTCGGTGGAACTCACGATGTCCTGCTCCTCCACTGCCCGGCCGCCTCCGCCGGGCCCGTCGCCCGGAGAACCGGGCATCAGACAAACACCGGTGAGAGGCGGCGGCACACCGGGGCTGCCCGCGTTGAGCCGCCCGGCGGAGGATCTTCGCCCGGTCGGAGTCCGGGTGGGTCAGCCCAGCCGCTCCAGCAGGTGGTCACCGATGCGGAGGGCGTTCGCGATGGCCGTCAGGGACGGATTGACCGCGCCGATGCTCGGGAAGAAGCTCGTGTCCACGACGTAGAGGTTGTCCAGGTCGTGCGCCTTGCAGTTGACGTCCAGGGCGGAGGACGCCGGGTCGGTGCCGAAGCGCACCGTGCCGGCCTGGTGTGCCGTGGCGCCGATCGGCATCCCCTTGTGCAGGTAGATGCTGTGGGACAGCAGACGGTGCTCGTGCATGCCCAGGTGGCCGAGCATGTGCTGCAGTTTGTGCCGCAGGCGCTTGAGACCGGCGATGTTGTTGCCCTCGTCGAGGGTGAGCCGGATCCGGCCGTCGTCCTCCAGGGTCACCCGGTTGTCCGGCTGCGGCAGGTCCTCTCCGCACAGCCAGAAGTCGACGGCGTGATGGGCGAGGACCTCGAACGGGATGTCCGGTGTCACCGCTCCGGCCCAGCGCGGCGCCTCTCCGTGGATCTGCTCGGCGTCCGACTTGCCGAGCATCTGGATCCCGCCGAGGGGATAGTCCCAGTCGTCCGCGCCCAGGTACCAGTCGTGCAGGGCGAGGGTCTTCTGGAACCGCGTGTCGTTGGGCTCCTCCGAAACGGCCATCAGCGCGAGGTTGTTGTGGCGCATGTAGTGGCGGCCGACGACGTCGGAGCTGTTCGCCAGCCCGCGCGGGTGCCGGTCGCCGGCCGAAGCGAGCAGCAGGGCGGCGGAGTTGACGGCCCCGCAGGCCACGACGACGATGTCGGCGGAGAACCGGGACTCCTGCTCGTCCGGGAGCCGGGCGACGACGGTGGTGACGCTCCGGCCGGTGGGGTCGGTCTCCAGCCGCGTCACATGGGCGTTGGTGATCATCTCCACGTTCGGGTGCCGCAGTGCCGGCTCCACGCAGATCACCTGCGCGTCGGACTTGGCTCGGACCAGGCACGGGAAGCCGTCCACCCGGTCGCAGCGGATGCAGACGCTCGCATGGGTGGCCCGGCCGTTCTCGTCCTGCGTGAGGTCGACGCCGATCGGCAGGTGGAAGGGGTGCAGCCCCTGCTTCTCCAGGTCCTGGCTCAACTGCGCGATGCGCGGCTCGTGTTCGACCGGCGGATAGGCGTACTGAGCACTGCAGGGCCCCTCCCAGGGGTCCTCACCGTGCCGGCCGTGGACCAGGTAGAGGTGCTCCGCCTGGGTGTAGTAGGGCTCCAGGTCGTCATAGCCGAGGGGCCAGGCGGGCGAGATGCCGTCGTGGTGGCGGAGTTCGCCGAAGTCCTCGGGGCGCAGCCGGAACAGGGCCGCGCCGTAGAACTTGGTGTTCCCGCCGACGTAGTAGTTCACCTCGGGCGGGAATTCGTTGCCGTCCCTGTCCAGCCAGAACTCGGGAGCCCGGTACTTGGCCTTCACGAACACGGCCGTGGAGTCCCAGTTGTCGCGTTCGCGCGGCAGATAGTCGCCGCGTTCGAGGATGAGCACCCGTTTGCCGGACGGGGCGAGGCGGTGGGCCAGCGTGCCGCCGCCGGCGCCGGTCCCGATCACGATGACGTCGTACGCGGGCAGGGCGTCCACGGCAACCACCGTCCTCGCTCTCGTGGTCTGCGGCCGTTGCGGGTCGTGCCTCTTCGAACGTACGCGCCCCGCGGCGGAGCGGCACCCGCAACGGGCCGCGCACGCCCACCGCCGTCACAGAACGGCGATCGGGTTCACCGGGGAGCCGGTCGCCGCCGGCAGCCGCAGGGGGGCGACCACGCACAGGAACCGCCAGCGTCCCTGCTGTTCGCACGCGTCCGCCAGCCCCTCCAGGTCCAGGTAGTCCAGCAGGTGCAGCCCCATGGCGTTGACCGCCAGCACGTGCACGGGGAACGCGACCTCGGCGACCGCGCTCGGGGCGGCGTCGCTGTTGCCGTCCGAGCCCAGGACGGACACCTGCCGCTCGGCCGGGAAGCGCATGGCCGTCGGATGCAGCCCGGCTCGGGCGTTCGCCACGTCCCAGGGCCCGAGGGTCCGCCTGCGCAGACGGTGTCCCACGCGCACGAACAGCAGGTCGCCCGGTCCGACCGTGGTCTCCTGGGCGGTCTCGGCCGCGCGGAGGTCCTCGGCGCTCACCTGGTCGCCGGGGTCCAGCCACGGCACCCCGCGCAGGCGCGGGACGTCCAGGAGGACTCCACGGCCGACGATGCCGTCGCGCACCAGGTCGAGGTTGAGCGCCTCGGCGCCGTCCCGGGTCACGGTGCTCGCCGGGACGCCGCCGTACAGCTTCCCGTCGAAGATCACGTGGCAGAGCGCGTCGAGGTGGCTGTCGACGTCGCCGTGCACCTGCATGGCGAACCGGTCACGCGCGAAGTCCAGACCGTGCGTGGCGGTCTCCGGGTGCGTCGGTGCCGTCATCCGGTGGGACGCGGGCTCCGGGCCGTCCGGAGCGGGCCGGGTCTCGACGGGCGCGGCGAGCGACACGGTGCGCCCGCACCGGACCTCGGCGGCGGCGGCCACCACGCGCTCCGGCGTGAGCCGGTCCAGGGCGCCACGCCGCCGGTGGCCACCGTCCGGGTCCTCGTCCCGCAGCCGGCGGAACAGGTCACGGAAGGCGGCTTCGGACATGGTGTCCGGTGCCGAAGGGTGCGCGGGGGCGGGCCGCTGGTGCGAGGGCATCGAGAACTCCTCCTCCTGTGTCTCGGGCGGCGCGCGGAGCGGTCACGGCCGCGCGACCGGGAGGCGCCGGACCGCGTGCTCGCGCATCGGCCCGGCTCACCGGGACGGCGTCGGCGCCCCCGTCGCGCACCGGCCGGGCCGCGGCGGCCGCGGAGGCCCGCGGCTCGACGGTCACAAGAGAGCCGGTCATGATGTCCCGCACGTGCTGGGCCATGGGAGGAGCCCCTTCTCACCGGGCGACGGTCGTCCGCAGGCTCCCGGGTACCCCTCCCGCGGGACCATCCGTCCCTGTCAGGCCGGCGGGTCCCCGACGCCCGCCCGGTGCACCCGCCCCTCGGCGGACGGCACCGGGTCCGCCCGCCGTGCTTCCGCGGCGGCGGGGGCAGTGCTGGAGGCAGTGGTGAAGGCGGTGGTGATCAGGCCCAGGGCGAGCGTGTACGTCACCATGACGAGCGCGGCGCGCCCCGGGAAGTCGGCCCCCGCGGCTCCCAGCCCGACGAGCAGGTCCGAGCCGAGGAACACCAGCCCGCCCCAGGCCGCCCGGCGCCCCAGCACGCGCGCGGTCAGTGCCATGGTGACCAGGGCCGACGCGTAGACGGCCACCGCGGTGCCCAGGAATGGTCCGAGCGCGGGAGCGAGGGTGGCGACCGCGACGGCCCACACGGCGAGGTGGACGGCGCACAGCATCCGGCGCGAACGCAGGTACCGCAGGGCACCCGCGCGCAGGAACGCGGCCGTCCAGCACAGTTGGGCGCCCAGGAAGAACGCGATCCCGGCGGCGAAGGCCCCCGGCCCGGGCAGCATCAGCGCCACGTCCCCGGCGGCGGCGAGACCGAGGCCGGCGAGGACGGGACCGTGCCGTGTACCGGTCCGGCGCCACAGGTGTACGGCGAGCACGGGCGCCAGCAGGGGCTTGGCGACCCACTCCAGCGGGGGCGGGCCCGCCGCGACCCCGGCGATGTCGAGAGCGGCCAGCGCGGCGAAGACGACGATCAACGGGGGCATGTCACGCGTCCGCCCCGGGTGTCCAGCCGGGCGGCCCGAACAGGTACCCGGCACGGTCGCGCCAGCGCCGCGCCGCGCGGACGTCGCGCCAGGCGGCCGCGAACTCGTGGAAGGCCACCCGCACCGGGTTGTGGGTGCCGATGTTCTTCGTCAGGCCGTACACCACGCGCACGCCCTCCGGTTCGAAGGTGCCGAAGATCCGGTCCCAGACGATGAGGATGCCGCCGTAGTTGCGGTCCAGGTAGACGTTGTTCGAGCCGTGGTGGACGCGGTGGTGGGACGGCGTGTTGAAGAACCACTCCACGGGCCGCCACAGCCTGTCCACCCGCTCGGTGTGCAGGAAGAACTGGTAGACGAGGCTGAAGGCCTGCTGGAGCAGGATCATCCACGGCGGGACGCCGAGCAGGGCCAGCGGGAGCCAGAAGGGCAGGCCCGTCATCGGTGTCCAGCTCTGGCGCAGGGCGGTCGAGAGGTTGAAGCGGAGGCTGGAGTGGTGGACCACGTGGCTCGCCCACAGCACCCGTACCCGGTGGTGGGCGCGGTGGAAGGCGTAGTACGCCAGGTCGTCGCCGAAGAACAGCAGCACCCACGTCCACGCGGAGGAGGGCGACAGGTGCCAGGGGGCGACGGCGAAGAGGGCCGCGTACACCACGATCGTCGCCGCCTTCCACGGCACCGCGACGACCTGGCTGCCGGCCCCCATGGACATGCTGGTGACGGTGTCCCGCAGCTCGTAGCCGCGCTCGTCGTCGTCCGGGAGGAAGCGGTAGGACAGTGCCTCGACGACGACCAGCAGCACGAACGCCGGTATCGCGTAGACCACGGCGGGGATCATGTCAGCGCACCGCCTTCCGCGGCGTCGCGGGCACGCTGCGGGAGAGCAGCTCGCGCGCCAGCCGTTCGGCCGCCTCGGACTCGCGTGCCGCGATGTGGGCCGCCAGCCGCTGATGTGCCTCGACGTCGAGGAGTTCCGCGGTCCGCAGGTCGCCCGGCACGTCGGCGACCGGAACCGTGCCGCCCACCAGGCTGTTGAAGGCCAGCAGATAGGCGACGTTCCCGGAGCCCCGCACGATCAGCCGCCACCAGGCTACGTCCGCGTCGGCCAGCTCGGTCAGGTCGGGCCCGCTGCGCGCGTACCGGCCCGCGGCCTCGACGATCTCCCCGGCAGCGGCCCCGGAGCAGCGGAGCGCGCACAGCCGGGCCGCGTCGGCGCCGATGCACGCCCGCATCTCCAGGGCGTCGCGGGCGAGGTCCGCCACCGAGGGCCCGGCGTCGGCCGCCGCGATGCCCATGGCGAGGTCGAGGCCGGCGGTGTGCCGCCAGTCCAGGACGAGCGTGCGGCCGCCGTGGCTGACCTCGACCAGCCGCGCCTGCTGGAGCCGCTTGACGGCCTCACGGACGGCATGCCGGTTCACCCCGAACTCGGCCGCCAGGTCCCGTTCGGCCGTCAGCGCGGCACCGGGCGGCAGTTCACCGCCGAGGATCCTGTCGCGCAGCAGGGCGAAGAGCTGGTCGGAGACCGCCTCGCGCCGGATGAGTCGCTGGTTCATGGCGAACAGAGTGGGCGCGCCGGGCCGACTGGTCAACTGGTTGGACCAGTATTTCCGCACGGGATCCCGTGGCCGTACGAGGCGAGTACCGGCCGGTCCGCCGGTCCGCCGGTCCGCCGCCGCCGAGGGCACGCCGGACTGCCCTGGTACGCGATCCTGTGCCTGCCCCTCCTCTTCGCCGCCGGCATGAGCCTGTTCGACACCCTCGACGGCACCTTCATGAACTTCGCCTACCAGTGGGCGTTCTCCAACCCGGTCCGCAAGGTCTTCTACAACCTCACCCTCACCGGCCTGTCCATCGCGGTGGCCTTCTTCGTCGGCACCGCTGTCCGCGTGTCCGCGACGGGCTGCTCGCGGAGAGGATGGAGTGAGGTCGGGCACGGCCGGAACCCCTGGTGCAAGGAGCAGTCACGTGACCAGTCGCGTCACCTTCGTCTCGCCCGCGACGAGCCCGTCGCTGCGGCAGGCCCGCTTCTACGACGGCGACTCGATCGACGAGATCGGCGCGGCGCGCGCCCGCGCGGCCGCCGGGCCGCTGAGCGCACCGGCGCGCGCGGTCGTGTCCCCCGGTGTGCGCTGCCGGGAGACGGCGGCCGCGCTCGGCCTCGACGGCGTGCCGGCGCCGGATCTGGCGGGCCTGGACGTGGGCCGCTGGCGGGGCCGCACGCTGGAGGAGGTGGGGGCGGCGGAGCCGGAGGCGGTGGGCCGCTGGCTCGCCGACCCCGGCTGGGCGGCACACGGCGGCGAGTCGGTGCGGGACGTGTGCGAGCGGGTCGGGCGCTGGCTCGCCACCGTGCAGGACACGGACGGGCGTACGGTCGCCGTGGTCGAGCCGGAGGTCGTACGGGCCGCGGTCGTGCATGTCCTGGGTCTGCCCCCGGCCTCCTTCTGGCGGCTCGACGTGGCGCCGTTGACGGCCACGGAACTCAGCGGCCGGGCCGGCCGGTGGAATCTGCGGCTGGGGCGGCCCCTGCCGCGGTCGGACACCGCCTCGGCGGACTGAGAGCGGGGCGGGGGCGGTTCAAGAGGCCGCGTCCCGGTGCCGGCGCAGCAGCGCGGCCGGCGCGCAGCGCGGACACCTGCCGCCCTCGCCGTCCGGCCCGTGGCAGTCCGCCGCGTCGTGGACGAGCGTCTCCAGCTCCTGGAGGAGCCGTTCGGTCCGCTTGGCCTGCTGGGCGAGCACCCGCACCCGGGCGCTCTGGCCGCCGATCTGCCGGCGGTCGGCGATCAGCTGCTCGTACTCCTCGGCGGTCAGGGCGAGCGCCTCACGGCCCGCGAGGGTGATGCGGCGGGGCTGGAGATGTCTGGCCACTCGGTCCTCCGCTCCTCGGCTCCTCGGCTCCTCGGCTCGCCGGGAGAATGCCGGAGGGCCCCCGGATGGTTCCGAAGGGCCCTCGGGTGTCCCGAAACCGTCAGTTCGAGGCGGGAACCGTCCGGCCGGACGGGGCCGTCGCCGGCTTGGGGTTGAGCTTCCGCTCCGCCAACTCACCGAAGAGCAGGCCGAATCCGCCCCACAGGGCGGACTGGATGGCCAGTGCGGACAGCCGGAACCGCCACAGCAGGGCGGCCGGGAAGTCCTTGGGCACCTCGTTGATGACGGGCAGGAACTCGTAGGCCAGGCCGATGACGACGGCGAAGGCGGCCACCGCGACGACCGTCGCCCACCAGTTGCCCAGGCCGGGCGCCAGGCGCTTGCCCAGGATGGTCGCTGCGACCGCGAGGAGGACGCTGAGCAGCATCATCAGGAAGTACAGGGTGGTCCGTTCGCCGATGGTGTCGGGTTCGCCGACCGACGGCGGATTGGCCGGGTACTTCAGGAACGGCACGACGTACACGGCGAGCAGCGCGCAGCCGGACAGCAGCAGCGCGGTCGCCCGCGGGCCGAACCGGCCGACCCTGCCGAGCGCGAAGCAGTACGCGAGCGCGGCGATGCCGCCGAAGGCGACCCCGTACACGAGGACGCCGGTGGCGAGGCCCGCCGTGGACTGCAGGGAGCGGGAGACGACCTCCATCTCGTGCTCGTGGGAGTGGGCGTCCTCGAAGGCGATCGCCTTGTCGACGCTCGGCTCACCGAGGAGATAGGCGACGACGAGGGCGAGCACGCCGGCGGCAAGGCCGGCGAGCATGCCCCGCACGAGGAGGTTTCTTACCGTTGCGGAGTTCATGGGCGCGCGGCGTCCCTCGCGTCAGTGGCAGGGGAAGCCGAGCAGGTGGCGGGCGTCGTGCACCCATTCGTGGACGTCCGTGCCGTTGAACACGGAGGTGGCGCCCTGCTCGGCGCCGACGAAGTAGAGCAGGACGAGCATCAGGACGCCGAAGAAGACCGCCCAGGGAGCAATCGCCTTCAGCGGCAGCTTGGCGGGGATGGCGGGAGTGGTGGGTGTCGGCTGAGCGACGGTCTGCGCCATGGCAGAACCTCCTCTGGGAGTTCGCGTCCCAACTCGGTGGTGCACAGGACGACGGCCACGGGTCTGACTCACAAGCCGCCCGAGGGGGCTTGCACACAGTGGCGCGACCGTGCCGGATTCCCACCGGCTTCCGTCTCGCCGTCGTCGATATCGGACAGACCGTACCGCGGCAGGCGGGCGCGGCCAAGGCCGCCTCCGCCTGCCGTGATCTTCGTCTCCGGCCGGGCCGCCTCAGGAACGCGCCGTGCGCCGCGGCGGGGTGAAGGCGTACAGGTCGAGGATGTCGGGCCGGGGAGCCACGCCCGGGCCGCCGGCACGCACCCAGGTGACGATGTCCTCGGTCGCGTCCGGATCGTTGACGAGTCCGAGCCAGACCGGCCGCGCACCGGCGGCCCGGCCGGCGGCGGACGGCTGGACGACGATGACGTTGGCCTGGTCGCACACGTCGAGGCACTCCGAGATGCGCACCGGCACCTCCGCCCGCAGCCGCGCGGTCTGCGCCGCGTGGTCGACGCCGGGCAGCTTGGGACTTCCGCAGCAGCAGTCCCGGCACACGACGACCCGGCTCGGCGCCGGTCCGGCGTCCTTCGCGGGCATGCCCGATGTCTGCTCCGTGGGCCTCTCGGGCACGGCGCCGCTCCCCTCTTTCCGGGGAGATCCGCCCCGGTGTCGCGCGAGGAGGCGACCGCGTGAGTCTCCTGGCTCCCGGGTCCGCTCTCGCCCCGCCCTCCCCCACCCGGTGCCGGGCGGTGGCCTGCTGAACGCGCTCACCGGTCACAGTGGCGGGACCGCGCCGGATTCTCACCGGCTTCCTCGGACCGCCGTCGCCTGATGTCGCCGGTCATCATCTCATCCGGCGGGGTGGGCCCGGATCGGCCGGAGGAGGGAGGCGTCGCCGTGGCGGAGTTCGGCGGTCGCCTCGCCGGGGGCGGGGCCGGGTGCCGTGACGGTGCGCGGGTGCGCGACGAGGCCGGCGCCAAGTGTGGCCGATTGGCTGCTGGTCGGCGGTGCGGGGCCGGCCGTGGGACGAGTCCCGGGGGCGATTGACGTCGCCCGCGGTGCGCGATTCCCTGATTTCTGCGAGCCGCACGTGGCCGGTCCGGTCGGACGAAAAGGTCCGGGCCGGGCGCGGGCCTTGGTGAAGGGCAGGTGGTGCAGTCATGTCGGTTCTCACCATCGACGTCGGAACCTCGGTCATCAAATCCGTGGTGTTCGACGACCGGGGCAAGGAGTTGGCGGTCTCCCGCGTCGGCACCGAGGTGCTGCGCCCCCGTCCCGGATGGGCGGAGCAGGACATGGACGCGGTGTGGAACGGGGTCGTCCGCACCGTGCGCGGCGTCCTGGACCGGCTCGGTGCCCACGACCCCGTGTGGCTGATGAGCTTCACGGCCCAGGGCGACGGCTGCTGGCTCGTGGACGGTGACGGCCGTCCCACCGGCCCGGCGGTCCTGTGGTCCGACGGGCGGGCCGGCGACCTGCTCACCCGCTGGGAGGCCGACGGCGTCCTGGAGCGGGCGTTCCGCCGCAACGGCTCGCTCACCTGCAGCGGCATGCCCAACGCGGTGCTCAGCTGGCTCGCCGGGCACGACCCGGAGCGGCTGCGGCGCTCCCGTACCGCGCTGACGGCGGCCGGCTGGCTGTTCCTGAAGCTCACCGGGGTCACCGCCGTCGACGAGTCCGACGCCTCGGCGCCCTTCCTCGACCACGCCACCGGCGCCTACGACCCGGAGATCCTCGACCTCTTCGCGATGAGGTGGGCCGAGCCGCTGCTGCCGCGCATCCTCGGCGAACACGAGCGCATCGCCGACATCACCCGGCACGCCGCCGCCGAACTCGGCCTGCCCGCCGGGCTGCCCGTCGTCATGGCCCCCTACGACATCGCCGCCACCGCCCGCGGCGCCGGGGCCGTCGCTCCCGGGCAGGCGTGCGCCATCCTCGGCACCACCCTGTGCACCGAGATCGTCACCCGGGAACCGGACACCGGCGGCGAGCCGTGCGGCATCAACATCGCCTACCGCGGCCGCGATCGCGTCCTGCGCGCCTTCCCCACCCTCTCCGGCACCGAGGTCCTCGACTGGGCCTGCCGCACCCTGTCCGTCGAGGACCCCGCCGCCCTCGGCAGGCTCGCCTTCGGCACCGAACCGGGCGCGGGGGGAGTGGCGTTCCTGCCGTACCTCTCGCCCGCCGGGGAGCGCGCCCCGTTCCTCGACCCGCACGCCCGGGGTGTCTTCTGGGGCCTGTCCCTCGACCACACCCCCGCCCATGTCGCCCGCGCCGTCTTCGAGGGGCTGTCCCTGGTCGTCCGCGACTGTCTGGCGGCGTCCCGGACCGACGTGCACGAACTGCGCCTGTGCGGGGGCGGCTCCGCCAGCGACGCCTGGTGCCGGCTGATCGCCGACGTCACCGGTGTGCCGACGGCCCGCAGCGCCGACACCGAGCTGGGCGCCAAGGGCGCGTTCCTCACCGGTCTCGTCCTCACCGGCGCGGAGAGCGGTATGCGCGGCGCCGCCGAACGGTACGTCCGGATGCGCTCCGGCTGGGAGCCGGACGCCGAACGGGCCGCGTTCTACGACGGCCTCTACGACACGTACCTCACCTGGCGCGACACCGCCCGCTCCCTGGGCTGGTCCCCCGCACCCGCTTCCGCCCCCGTTCCCGACCCCGGGTCCGCGTCCGCGGCGCCGCCCGCCGCCCCCGCCGCCGTACCGGCCGCCGCCGACGCCCCTGCCCCGCAGGCCTAGCATGTCTGACGCGCTGTCACCCGACGCCGTCCACCTCGGACTCGATCTCGGCACCCAGAGCGCCCGCGCGGTCGCGGTCGACGGCACCGGCCGGCTGCTGGGCGCCGCCTCCCGTCCGCTCACCGGCACGCGCGACGGAGTCCGCCACGAGCAGGACCCCGGGCAGTGGTGGCCGGCGCTCGCCGCCGCCTGCCGCGAGGCGCTGACCGGGATCGACCCGCGCCGGGTGCGGGGCCTGGCCGTGGACGCCACCTCCGGGACCGTGCTCCTGGCCGACGCGGCGGGCGCCCCCCTCACCCCGGGGCTGATGTACGACGACCGGCGGGCCGACGCGTACACCGCCCGCGTCAACACGTGCGGCGCGGGCGTGTGGGAGAAGCTCGGCTATCGCGCCATGCAGCCGTCCTGGGCGCTGCCCAAACTGCTGTGGCTGCTGGACGACCCGACCGGGCCGGGCCGCCGGGGCCTGCCCGCGGGCGCCCGTCTGCTGCACCAGGCCGACCTGGTCACCTGGCGGCTGACCGGGCGCCAGGTCGCGAGCGACGCCAGTCACGCCCTGAAGACGGGCTACGACCTGATCGCCGAGCGGTGGCCCGAGGCCGAACTCGACGCGCTCGGCGTGCCGGGGCCGCTGCTGCCCGACGTCGTCCCGCCCGGAACCGTCCTCGGCACGGTGTGCGCGGGGGCCGCCGCGGCGACCGGCGTCCCCGCCGGCACGCCGGTCACGGCGGGCATGACCGACGGCTGCGCGGCGCAGATCGGCGCCGGGGCGCTCACACCCGGCTCCTGGAACTCGGTACTGGGCACCACCCTGGTGCTCAAGGGGGCGAGCCCGCACCTCGTCCGCGATCCCGGCGGCGTGGTCTACTGCCACCGCGGTCCCGACCGTACCTGGCTGCCCGGGGGCGCCTCCAGCAGCGGCGCCGGTGTCCTCGCCCGCCGCTTCCCCGGCGCGAGCCCCGCCGCCCTCGACGCGCTGACCGCGCGGGCCGCCGCGACCGGCTCCACCGCCGTCGTCTATCCGCTGGCCGGCTCGGGCGGCGAGCGCTTCCCGTTCCGGGCCCCCGACGCCGGACCCTTCGTCCTCGGCGAACCCGCGGGCAGGGCCGAGGAGTTCCATGCCTGCCTGCTCGGCGTGGCGCTGGTCGAACGGCTCTGCCTCGACTACCTCGACCACCTCGGCGCCCCCGTCGACGGCCCGCTCACGTTCACCGGCGGCGGCTCCCGCAACCGCTACTGGTCGCAGCTGCGCGCCGACGTGCTCGGCCGCGCCGCCCGGCTGCCGGAGCAGGCCGAGAGCGCCCTCGGCATGGCGGTGCTCGCCGCCACCGCCTCGGGTGCCACGCTGGCGGAGGCAGCCGGCGCCATGGTGCGGGTACGGGAGGAACTCCGTCCCGACCCCGCCCGTACCGCCCGTCTGCTCCCCGTCTACCTCGACTTCGTCGACGCGCTGGTGCGCCGCGGGCTGCTGACGCCGGCCGTGGCCGGCCACGCGCGCGGAAGGGCCGTCCCGTGACCGACTTCGTGCTCGTACGCCACGGGGAGACCGTCTGGCACGCGGAGAACCGCTACGCGGGCCGCACCGACGTGCCGCTGACCGAGCTCGGCCTCCGACAGGCCGCCGAGCTGGGCGGGTGGGCCGCCGGGCAGCGGCTGGACGCCGTGCTCTGCTCACCGCTGTCCCGGGCCCGGCGCACCGCCGGGCCCGCGGCGGTCGCGCTCGGCCTCACACCCCGGGTCGACGAGCGCCTGTACGAGGTGGACTTCGGCCGCGGCGACGGTCTCACCCGCGCCGAGATGGCCGAGGCCTTCCCCGAGGCGCTCGCCGCCTTCCTCGCCGACCCGGTCGCCCACCACCTGCCGGGCGGAGAGCATCCCGCGGCGGCGGCCGGCCGCGCGGTCGACTGCCTGCGGGAGACCGCGCGGGGACTCCCCGACGGGCGCGTGCTCGTCGTGGCCCACTCCACCCTGCTGCGCCTGGTGCTGTGCGAACTGCTCGGCATTCCCCTCGCACGCTACCGGCAGGTCTTCCCCGCCCTGCACAACGGCGCCCTGACCGAACTGCGGCTGCGGGACGGCCGGGCGTCCCTGCTCCGCCTCAACGCACCCGTTCGCTGATCCACCGCTCACCGGGAGAGCCACCGTGCCCACCACCGCCCTCGCCGCCGGCGACCACTTCGTCCTGCCCGCGCTGCTCGCGGAGGAGCTGCGCGCCGCGACGCCCGCCGGCCTCGACCTGGACGTCCGGCAGCTCCGACTGCCCTGGCCGCACACCCCGTTCGGCAAGGTCGCCGAGGTCGACGAGGCCTCGGGGACCGAGGAGGAGATGATCGAGGCGCTGCGCGGCGTGCGGATCTGCGTCACGCAGATGGCCCCGCTCACCGAACGGGTGCTGGCCGCCTGCCCCGATCTGGAGCTGTTCTGCGTCAGCCGGGGCGGCCCCGTCAACGCCGACCTGGAGGCCGCGACCCGGCACGGCGTCGCCGTCTGCTACGCCCCGGGCCGCAACGCCGTCGCCACCGCCGAGCACACCCTCGCCCTGATCCTCGCCGCCGCCCGCGGGATCGGTGACGTCCACACCGACCTCAGAGCGGGCACCTGGCGCGGTGACACGTACGACTACACGCGCTGCGGCGTCGAGATCGACGGCTCGGTCGTGGGCCTGGTCGGCTTCGGCGCCATCGGCTCGCGCGTCGCCCGCGTCCTGGACGCCATGGGGGCCACGGTCCTCGTCCACGACCCGTACGTGCGCCCCGAGGCGGTGCGGGGCGTCGCGCGGCTCGTGTCCCTGGAGGAACTGCTCGGCCGCTCCCGGATCGTGTCGCTGCACGCCCGTGTGACGGACGAGACCCGGGGGATGATCGGGCGGGCGCAGATCGAGGCCATGCCGCGCGGCTCCGTCCTCGTCAACTGCGCGCGCGGCGCCCTGGCCGACTACGAGGCGGTGTGCGACGCGCTGGACTCGGGCCGGCTCGCGGCCGCGGGCTTCGACGTGTTCCCCGTCGAGCCGGTACCGGCCGGCTCGCGCCTGCTGCGCACCCCGGGCGTCGTCCTCACCCCGCACATCGCCGGCGCGAGCCGCGAGGTCGCCCACAAGGCGGCCCGGATCGTCGCGGCCGAGGCGGGCCGCTTCCTGCGCGGCGAGCCACTGGCGCACTGCGCCAACCCGGAGGTGTCGGGCGGCTGAGCCGGCCCCGCCGCCGGCACCCCCGCCTGTGCCGGCCGGGCCGCGGCGAGCCGGCCCTGTCCCGCGGGACGAGCCCACCTCGGGCGCGTCGAGGTGCGCGGCCGGGCGCGTTCCACGCCGGCGTGTAACGTGCGGCGCTGTGGGCGGGGCGCCCGGCACCTGCCGGGCCCGGTGCGCGAGCGGATCGTCTTCGGACCGCCCCGCCCGAGTGCCGGCCGGCGCACGGGGGTTGACCCTCGACCTTGTCGAGGGCACAGGGTTCCGGGTGTGGAGAGCGAGATGCGGAGCATCGGGGAGATGGCCCGGGACAGCGGACTGAGCGTGAGCGCGCTCCGGTTCTACGACCGAGCCGGTGTGCTGGTTCCCGCCTGGGTGGACCCGGTCAGCGGCTACCGCTGGTACGGGCCGGGGCAGTTGGAGGAGGCCCGGCTGCTGGCGCGACTGCGCCGGGCCGGCATGCCCCTGGCGGACATCCGGCTGGTACTGGCCGGATGGGCCGGTGCGGACACGGACCTGGTCCGGGGGCTCCTCCAGGCGCACCTGCGCCGTCTCGAACGGGGCCTGTCCGATGCCCGCGGCGAGTTCTCCACGCTCCGAGCCCTACTCGACCACCGGGAGAACCCGATGACATCGCCGCGCACCACCACCGCCCGGATTTCCCTGTCCGCACCGGAGTTGGCCGCCGCGTTGGACGCGGTACGTTTCGCGGCCGGCACGAACCCGGAACTGCCGATGCTCGGCGGGATCCTGTTCGACATCGAGGGCGAGGACCTGACCGTGGTGGCCACCGACCGGTACCGGATGGCCGTCGCACGGGCCGCCGCCACCGGGCAGGACGGGTCCCGTGTGCAGGCCGTCGTGCCGCTGCCCCTCGCCGACGCGATGCGGGCGCTGCTGCAGGGGGAGGAACCGGTGCGGCTCACCGTGGAGGGTGACCGCGTCCGTCTGGAGTCCGGCGACCGTCAGGCGGCCGGCCAGTGCCTCGACCACGACTTCCCCGACTACCGCCGCCTGGTCCGGCTGCCGGAGGGCCGCCGTGTCCTCGTCGCCGCGGCGGCCCTCCGGGAGGCGCTGCAGGCCGGCCCGGTCCGCGCGAGCGAGGTGCGCGAGCAGGAGGGGGAGTTCTACGACGTCAGCGTGGTGCGGATCGAGGACGGCGGCACGGTGACCGTCCGCGAGGACGGTGACGACGACCCGGACGACGTCGGCGTCAACCGCGCGTTCCTGCTGGAGGCGCTCGCGGCCGGAGCCCGGGACGAACTGGTCCTGGAACTGGGCGCTCCCACGGCACCGCTCGCGATCCGCCGGCCCGACGACGAGGGCGCCTTCTCGATCCTGATGCCGGTCCGCCTGGAGAACTAGGGGGTTTCGTTTGGATCAGGTCGGATCAGGCCGCGGCGTCCGGTGCGGTGCATCGCAAGGCGGAGGATCACCCGCGTACTGGGCGTACCCGGGTGGTCCGACAACGCGGCGAGGTGCCGTGCCGGGCGTCGCGGACCCGGGCTGATCCAAACGAAGCCCCCTAGCCTCCGCGCGGGCCCGGTCGGCCGTCGTCCCGGGCGGCCCGTCTCAGCCCGGCGTCGGCGTCAGGGCACCTCGCACCGTACGAGCGCCTTCGCGAAGGGCTCGCCGCTGCGCCGGGCGTACGTCATCCGCTCGCGGACCTCACTCAGGGTGCGGGGGCGGTACCCGGGGCCGCCGCAGCAGCTCTTGTGGAAACGGACGCCCGCGTGCAGCAGGACGGACAGCGTCCGCCAGGCCGCGGTGTCCCGGCGGCGGGGCGGGGCGAACGCGGAACCCACGTGGATCAGCGGCTGCGCGCAGCGGGGGCAGACCCGCTGCCTGTCCCTGTCGTAGGGCTGCTTGTAGGAGGCCCGGCAGGGCAGGCAGACGTAGGAGGTCTTCGCGTGGGCCATGCCGCCAGGGTAGGCGACGCGCTCGGAGGAAGTCTCCGCGATTTCCGACGGCGAGCCCCGCGTCGGAGGGGGCGAGGTGGCCGGCGGGAGCGGCCCGGGAGCGCGTGTGGCGCCGGTGGTGGCGGTCAGGGGAGTCGGGCCTGGACACCCGGCCGGAACTTCGGGACGCGGACCGTGATCTTCGTGCCCGCTCCGACGCCCGTCTCGATGACGAGGCCGTGGTCGTCGCCGTAGACCTGGCGGAGCCGGCGGTCCACGTTGCGCAGGCCGATGCCGGTGGACGGGCCGGCCGTGCCGCGCAGGATGGCGCGCAGGCGGTCCGGTTCCATGCCGATGCCGTTGTCCTCGACGACGACCCGGGCCTCGGTGCCCTCGTCCTCGGCGATGATGGTGACGCTGCTGCGCTCCACGGACTCCTCCAGGCCGTGTTTGAGGGCGTTCTCGACCAGGGGCTGCAGACAGAGGAACGGCAGCGTCACGGGCAGCACCTCGGGGGCGATGCGCAGGGTGACCCGGAGGCGCCGGCCGAAGCGGGCGCGGGCGAGTTCCAGGTACTGCTCGATGGAGCGCAACTCCTCGGCGAGGGTCGTGAAGTCACCGTCGCGGCGGAACGAGTAGCGGGTGAAGTCGGCGAACTCCAGCAGGAGTTCCCGGGCGCGTTCGGGATCGGTGCGGACGAAGGAGGCGATGCTCGCCAGCGAGTTGTAGATGAAGTGCGGGGAGATCTGGGCGCGCAGGGCCCGGACCTCGGCCTCGTGGGCGCTGGAGCGGGCCCGGTCCAGACCGGCGAGGTCGAGTTCCAGGGAGAGACGGCGGGCCGCTTCCTCGGCCGCCCGGACGACGGCGGTGGATTCCTCGGCGGCGAGCACCACGAGGGAGCCGGTGGTGTCGCCGCCCGTGGTGAGAGGCGCCTGGACCGCCCAGCGGACCGGGCAGCGGGGGTCCGCACAGGACGGCAGCGGGAGGGTGCGGGTGCGCGGGGCGGCCGGGAGCCGTGCCGTGAGGTGGTCGGCGTGGTGGTCGGCGGGGCCGTCCCAGGCGAGGACGGAGCCGCCGTCGGTGAGGGCGACGGCGGGGGTGCCGAGCAGGGGGCGCAGCCGGCGGGCCGTTCTGCGGGCCGTGTCGGGGGTCAGTCCGGCGCGCAGGGGCGCCGCGGCGAGCGCCGCGGTGTGCAGGATGTGGGAGGCGGCGCGTGCCCGGTCGGCGGGGGCCGCGTGCTCCCGCTGCCGGCGGGCCGCGCCGTGTCCCAGGGCGGCACCGAGGGCGAAGAGGGCGAGCCCGGCCAGGCCGAGGGCCGCGGTGACGAGAACGGTCATCGGCGATGCGGGCAGGGCTCGTCGCCGTGATGCGGACGCGGCACGTCGCCGGGAAGCGGACGCGACACGTCGACGGGGAGCGGGCGGGGCTCGTCGCCGGGGAGCGGGCGCGACACGTCGCCGGGGAGCGGGCGCGACACGTCGCCGGGAAGCGGGCGCGGCACGTCGCCGTGAAGCGGACGCGGCACGTCGCCGGGAAGCGGGGGCGGCTCGTTCGGGTGACGGGCTTGCACGGGGCTGCTCCTCGGTGGGGGCGGTCAGGGGGTCGGGGTCGAGGGGGTCGGCTCGGGCAGGTGCAGGCGGGCCATCGTGGCCGCCGTGCCCGCGGGGACGCGGTCGTGGGTGGCCAGGGAGGTCAGGACCATGGCCGCGAAGCCGACGGGTACGGACCACACCGCGGGCCAGGCCAGCAGGGTGTGCAGCCAGCCCGTGCGGGCGCCGCCGGCGATGGTCACCGTCACCGCGGTGAGCGCCGAGCCGCCCCCGAGGAGGAGTCCGGCGATCGCGCCCGGCGGGGTCAGGCCGCGCCACCAGATGCCGAGGACGAGCAGCGGGCAGAAGGAGGAGGCCGAGACGGCGAAGGCCAGGCCGACCGCGTCGGCCACCGGAAGATCGCTGACCACGGCGGCCGCGGCGGTCGGCACCGCGATCGCGGTCAGGGTGGCGAGCCGGAAGTGGCGGACGCCGAGTCTGGGCAGCACGTCCTGGGCGAGAACTCCCGCCACGGACAGGGTGAGTCCGCAGGCCGTGGAGAGGAACGCCGCGCAGGCGCCGCCGGCGACGAGGGCGCCGAGCAGGTCGCCGACGACCCCGCCCACCAGCCGCTGGGGCAGGACGAGGACCGCCGCGTCGGTGTCGCCGGTGAGGAGCAGATCGGGCGCGTACAGCCGGCCCAGCATGCCGTACAGGGGCATCAGCAGGTAGAACGCGCCGAGCAGTCGGAGCACGATGACGGTGGTGCGGCGGGCGGCGCGGCCGTCGGGGTTGGTGTAGAAGCGGACGACGACGTGCGGCAGGCCCATCGTGCCGAGGAAGGTGGCGAGGATCAGCCCGTAGGTGGCGTACAGGCTGTGCTGTTCGCGGTCGGACGACAGCGGCCGGCCCCAGCTGGAGGGGGCGGTGCGGTGCGGCGGCCGGTCCGTCAGGGGGACGCGCGCGCCGGACGGGAAGCGCAGGGTGGTGCCGGCGCCGATCCGGTGGCGGCCCTCGCCCAGCCGCAGCGGATCGCCGTGCAGCGGACGGCCGTCGACGGTTCCGGACGCGGTGACGCGGACCGGTTCGTGCACGGTGAGGGTGAGCGGCCGGTCCGCGCGCACCTCGGTGTCGCGGTGGAAGACGGGCCGTTCGTCCCAGGCGGGCGACGGCAGGCCGTCGGCGCGCCAGGCGAACAGCAGGAACGCCACCGGCACCAGCAGCGCGGTGAGTTTCAGCCAGTACTGGAACGCCTGGACGAAGGTGATGCTGCGCATCCCGCCGGCGGCCACGGCCACGGTCACCACGGCCGCGACGACCAGACCGCCGAGCCAGCCGGGCACACCGGTCAGCAGGCGCAGGGTGAGTCCCGCGCCGCGCAGCTGGGGCAGCAGATACAGCCAGCCGATGCCGACGACGAGGACGCCGGCGACCCGGCGGACCGCCCGGGAGCGGAGCCGGGCCTCGGCGAAGTCGGGCAGGGTGTAGGCGCCGGAGCGGCGCAGCGGGGCGGCGACGAAGGCGAGCAACACCAGGAACCCGGCGGTGTAGCCGATCGGGAACCACAGCATGTCGACGCCCTGGGCGAGGACGAGTCCGGCGACGCCGAGGAAGGAGGCCGCGGACAGGTACTCGCCGCTGACCGCGAAGGCGTTGAGCCGCGGCGCGACGGTGCGCGAGGCGACGTAGAAGTCGGAGGTGGTGCGGGAGATGCGCAGGCCCAGCGCGCCGACGAGGACCGTGGCGAGGACGACCGCCGTCACCCCCGCGATGCCGTACGTCCGGTTCACCGGATGGCCCCGGCGGGTGATCGGCGCATGGTCAGGGGCGCTCTGCGGGGGTGGGGGCGAGGGGGTCGGTCTCGTTGCGCTCGGCGCGGCGGACGTACCAGGCGCCGATGGCGAGCAGGGCCGGGTACGGCGCCACGCCCAGCAGGAGCCAGACGGCGAGGGGGACGCGGGGGGCGCCGTCGGCGAGCGGCAGGATCCGCAGGAGTACGGGGAGCAGGCCGAGCAGGGCGGCGAGCAGGGCGGTCGCGGTGAGGGCGGCGCGGAGTTGACGCCGTATCAACATGCCGATGTGAAAGGGAAGTTCGGCGTCCGTCGGCCGGTCGTGGCGGGGCGCGGGCCGGTCGCCGCCCGGGGTGTGCGGGCGTCCGGTGACCACCTCTCTGCGAGGGACGGACTCCGCATCCATGCGCACTCCCCGACGCCGCGGTGATCACCTGTGTGCGGGGAGTGTACGCAGCGGACCGCCGGGGAGACAGCCGACGGACGTAAATCGGCACACGTCCGTCACCTGCGGGCCGTACCGGCGCCCGGACGGGACCGGCCCGCCGCGTGCCGGGCCAGCAGGTCCCGCAGTTCCCGGGCGTTGCGCCGGCTCACGGCGAGGACGCGGTCGCCGATACGGACCGTCAGATTGCCGCCGTCCAGGCGGAGTTCGTCGATGCGGCCGAGGGCGACGAGCCGGCTGCGGTGGATGCGCACGAAACCGCGTGGGCGCCACTGTTCCTCCAGGGCGGACAGCGGGATCCGCACCAGGTGGCTGCCGTGCCGGGTGTGCAGTCGCGCGTAGTCGCCCTGCGCCTCCACGTAGGCGATCTCGGCGATGGGCACGAGGCGGGTCACGCCGCCGAGTTCGACGGGGACGTGCTCCGCGAGGGCGGTGGCCGGACCGGCGGGCGCCGGCGTGGCGGGGGCGGCGGGCCGGGGCCCCTGGCCGGCCCGGACCAGTTCGGCGACCCGTCGTACGGCCTCGGCGAAGCGCTCCTCACGCAGGGGCTTGAGCAGGTAGTCGACGGCCTTCAGGTCGAAGGCGCGGACCGCGAAGTCCTCGTGGGCGGTGACGAAGACGATCAGCGGAGGGGCGGCGAACCCGCCGAGCAGCCGGGCGAGTTCGAGGCCGCCCAGCCCGGGCATGTCGATGTCGAGGAAGACGACGTCGACGGCCTCCGTGCCGTCCGGGCCCTCCTCCATGGCCCGGCTGAGCCGGCGCAGCGCCCCGGTGGCCGTCGCCGCGGGGGTGACGCCGCCGACCCGGGGGTCCTTCCCCAGCAGGTACAGCAGCTCTGCGAGCGCGGGTTCCTCGTCGTCCACCGCCAGCACCCGCAACGGGGCGTCGGTCGCGCTCATGTCCGGCAGCTCCTTTCGCCCCGCCCCGCCCGCCGGGAACGGGATTCGCTCTGGACCGCTCACCCGGTCATGGTGGTCCACCGGGCCGCCGCCGTCGAGATCGCCGCCCGCGGAGCCGGCCGGCTCAGTGCGCCGGGTGGTCGTCCGGGCCCTGCGGTTCGAGGTGGGAGGCGAGGACCGCCGCCTGGACGCGGCGCTGCACGCCCAGCTTGGCCAGCAGGCGGGAGATGTGGTTCTTCACCGTCTTCTCCGACAGGTACAGCCTCTTGCCGATCTCTCGGTTGGTGAGGCCGTCGCCGATCAGCGCGAGGATGTCCCGCTCGCGGGGCGACAGGCTCGCCAGCTCCGGCGGCAGCGGGGGGTGCTCCGCGTGGTCGGTCCGCAGGGAGCGCATCAGGCGGGCCGTGGTCGCCGGGTCCAGCATCGACTGCCCGGAGGCGACGGTGCGCACGGCCGACACCAGGTCGGATCCCCTGATCTGCTTCAGGACGTAACCGGAGGCCCCGGCCATGATCGCGTCCAGCAGGGCGTCCTCGTCGTCGAAGGAGGTCAGCATCAGGCACGCCAGTTCCGGCATCCGGTCGCGCAGTTCCCGGCAGACAGAGATGCCGTCGCCGTCGGGCAGGCGGACGTCGAGCACGGCGACGTGCGGGCGCAGGGCGGGCCCGCGGGCGAGGGCGTGTTCCGCGGTGTCCGCGTCACCGACCACGGAGATGTCCGGTTCGGAGTCCAGCAGGTCGGCCAGGCCCCGTCGTACGACCTCGTGGTCGTCCAGCAGGAACACGCGGATCGGGTCCTGCTCCGTGAAGGTGCGTGTCTCGGGCATGCCGGCCTCTTCCTCCCCGGGGACGGACTGCGGGCCGTCCGTGAGGCCGATCATGTCCGGTCGGTGCCGTGCGCACTAGGGCCGACCGGCCCACTGCCTCCATGGTCGCCGGGCGCGCGGCCGAACCGCACGTCCGCCCGCCCCATCCCCACCCCCTCGCCCCCGCCCTCGCGCACGGGCGGTGCGCCGCCCCGTCCCTGGGACCGTCCCGCACCGGCGGCACGGTCCCAGGGACGGGGGCCGGTCGGTCCCGCCCAGGGACCTGCGGCCCCTGACCCCGGGCCCGCCCGCCTCAGCACGCTGGAACCGAGCCCGGGTCCGGGAGGTGGAGACCATGCCGCGTACCGTCACCGTAGGTCTCGACGGCTCGCCCGAGAGCCGGGCGGCCGCCGAATGGGCGGCGCGCGAAGCCCGGCTGCGCGGCCTGCCGCTGAAGCTCCTCCAGGTGTGGGAGCCCGTGCCCGCACCCGCGGCCGAGGCTCCGCCGCTCGGCGCTCAGACCCTGCGGCAATGGCTCGGGAGCATCCCCCACGAGGCGGCGGAGGGGCTGCGGCTGCGCCATCCCGGGGTCGAGGTGATCGCCGATCAGGTCACCGGGAACCCGGCCGAGGCCCTGGCCGCGGCGGCGGACGACGCCGAGCTGCTGGTGCTGGGCTCACGCGGCTTCGGTGGCATCGGCGGGTTCATGGTCGGCTCGGTCAGCCTGTCGGTCATCGCCCACGCCACGCATCCGGTCGTGCTGGTCCGGGCGTGGGAGCGGGCGGCCGGCGAGCACGCGACGGATCCGGCGGGCGTGCCGTCCGCCGCGGCCCCCTTCCGGCCCGTCGTCCTCGGCCTCGATCTCGACGAGCCGGACGAGACGCTGCCGGAGTTCGCCTTCGACGCCGCCTCCCGCCGGCACGCCGCCCTGCGGGTCGTGCACGGCTGGAGCGTGCCGCCGGTGTCCGCGTACGCGATGGCCGCCGGACTCGACGAGCGGGAGGCCCTCGAACGCCGGGCGGCGGCCGGCCTCGCCGAGGCGCTGCGCCCCTGGCGGCGGAAGTTCCCCGACGTGGACGTGCTCGAGGCGAGCCGGAACGGCAGCGCCGCCGTGGTCCTGGTGGCCGCCTCCCAGGACGCCTCCCTGGTGGTCGTCGGCCGGTGCCTCCACGGCCACTTGGCCGGCGCCCACATCGGGCATGTCACGCATGCCGTGCTGCACCACGTCACCGCCCCCATCGCCGTCGTCGCGCACGGCTGACCCGCCATGACACCTCAGGAGGACGCGGCCATGATGAAGGCAGGGGCCGTCCCGGCGTCCGGGCCGCCCCCGCTCACCGAGGAGCGCCCCGGCCCGCCGGCCCGGGCCTGCGTCGACGATCCCGGCACGGGGTGATGACCATGAGCGATCCGCCGATCGTCGTCGGCGTCGACGGCTCCGAGCCGAGCCTGCGCGCCGTGGACTGGGCGGCCGACGAGGCCGCCCTGCGCGGGGCACCGCTCCGCCTGGTCCATGCCTCCCTGTGGGAACGCTACGAAGGCGCCCTCCTCGCCCAGGAGCTCGACAAGCCGGTCGAGGAGGTGATGGCCCGGGACGTCGTCGGCACCGCCGAACAGCGCGCCCTGCGCCGTCACGCGGACGTGCGGGTCACCACCGACGTGCTGCCCTCGGAGCCCGAGGAGGGGCTGGTGCACGAGAGCGACACGGCCCTCGCCGTGGTGCTGGGCTGCCGGGGCCGCAGCGGGCTGGCCGAGGCCCTCCTCGGCTCCGTCGGCGTGACGCTCGCCGGGCACGCCCACTGCCCGGTGATCGTGGTGCGCGGCAGTCACGACAACCGGGTCCGCCCGGGGGCCGCGGGCCGCGTCGTCCTCGGTGTCCGCGAGAAGCCGGCGGGCTCGGCCGCCGTACGGTTCGCGGTCGAGGAGGCCGTGCTGCGGGGCGTGCCGCTGGAGGCGGTACGGGCCTGGCGGCGCCCGGGGCACGCCGTCACCGCCCGTCCCCTGTTCGTCGGCGGGCCCGCTCACCTGGAGGAACTGGACGCGGCCGAGCGGGTGGAGGAAGCGCTGCGGGACGCGCCGGAGGGCCTGGAAGTGCACCGGCGCACGGTCGAGGGGCACGCCCGCGACGTCCTGCTCGCCGCCTCCCGGGACGCCGGACTGCTCGTCGTCGGCACCCGGCGCCGGCACGGCACCGTGGGCCTCCAGCTGAGCCGCGTCACGCACGGGGTGCTGCACCACGCCGCCTGCCCGGTGGCCGCCGTCCCCGAGACCGCGTGAACCCTGCCTCGCCGGTGGCCCCGTGACCGGCCTCACCGGTGGCCCGGTGATCACCGGCGCGCCCCGGACAGCCCGGCCCCGTGCATCCCGTGCATCCCTGTCGTACCGCCCGGCGGCTTCCCCGAGTACCGCCCGGCGGCTTCCCCGAGCCCGGCGGCTTCACCCCGCCCTGTGGCTCCACCGGGGTTCCGCCCGCTCCCACTCCCGCTCCCAGGCGGCCAGGCGCCGGCGCCGGAGGCCGGACCGCGCCAGGGCCCCCGCCGCACAGGCCGGGGCCGCGACGGCGAGGGCGGCCGCGGTGCCGAGGAAGACGGCCTCGACGGTGCCCTCGGTGCGGCCGGCCGGCCTGCCGGGCGCGAGGCGGCCACGGCCGTCCTGCCAGACGGTCACCCGGGTGCCGGCCGTCAGACCGCCGGGGACCAGCGTCCACCCGGTGCGCGCGGTGTCGTCCGGCGCGGTCCAGCGCACCGCCGCCCGGACCCGGCCGTCCGACGCCCCGGCCGACACGGCGTCACGCGGTGCGTCGGTGAGGAGCACCGCCCGGACCGCGTGCCGGCCGGCCCGCTGCCGGGCGAGGACGTCCGCCGCGGCGTGGGCCGTGACCAGCCCGGCGACGGCCCCGCCGACCACCACGACGATCCAGACGGCCAGCACGATCCACGCTTCCAGGAGGTCCTCGCCCCGGACCAGGTCGCTCCCCCGCCGCCGGAACCGCGGCCGCCGTCGTTCCCCTGCGCTCATGGAGCCGGTCCGGTCAGGGGCCGGACGTGCCCGGCGGCGCATCGGGGAGCCGTGAATGCACCTCGAAGACACCCGAAAGGCCCGACGCACGCAGGATCCGCAGGAAGCCCGTGCTGTCGGTGACCAGCCGCAGCCGGCCCCGCCGGGCCAGTACCCGGTTGCGGGCCCGGCACAGGACGCCCAGCCCCGTGCAGTCGATGAACTCGGTCGGCCTGAGGTCCAGGACCAGGTCGGGGCTCGGGTGCGCGGTGAGGGCGTCGAGCCGTGCGGCCAGGGCCGGGGCGGTCAGCAGGTCGATCTGTCCGTGCAGCGGCAGGACCGTGGGGCCGTCGGGGCGGTTCGGTGGGGCGGTGGGCCCGCCGGGGGCGGTGGGCCCGGCGTTCTCGGGCATGGGAACAGCGAACCCCTGTGCGCGGGGTACCGGAAGGGCCGGTCGGCCCCTGTCGGGGACCGGCAGGGGCAGGGCGGGGCCACGCCTGCCGGCCGCACCGCGCCGCGGCCCGGGCCCGATCGACACCGTTCGGCCGGTCGGCCGGGGCCGGACGGCCCAAGCGGTGGCCACGGTCCCCTGCCGAAGCTGGACGTGCGGGGCGGACGGCCCGGAGCCGGGCCCCGTGCCATCGCGGCGGACGAGGGTGAGGAGCGCCATGAAAGGCTACGTCTTCCACGGCCCCGGACAGGCGTCCTGGGAGGACGTCCCGGACCCCGGCATCAAGGACCCCACCGACGCGGTCGTCAAGGTCGGCGTGGTCACGATCTGCGGAACCGACCTGCACATCCTCAAGGGCGACGTGCCCGAGGTGCGGCCCGGCACGGTCCTCGGCCACGAGGCGGTCGGCGAGATCGTCGAGGCCGGCGGCGACGTGCGGTCCGTCCGGCCGGGCGACCGCGTGCTGATGTCCTGCATCACCTCCTGCGGACGCTGCCGGTTCTGCCGGGAGCGCAGCTACGGCCAGTGCCGGGGCGGCGGCGGCTGGATCCTCGGGCATCTGATCGACGGCACACAGGCCGAGTACGTCCGCGTGCCCTGCGCGGACCTGTCCGTGCATCCGCTGCCCGCGGCCCTGCCCAGTGAGGACGCGGTCCTGCTCGCGGACATCTTCCCCACCGCCTACGAGGTGGGCGTCCTCAACGGGCGTGTACGGCCCGGGGACACCGTCGCCGTCGTCGGCGCCGGGCCCATCGGGCTCGCGGCGATCGCCACCGCCCGGCTGTTCGCACCGGAGCGGATCATCGCCGTCGACCTGGCCCCGGCCCGGCTGGAGGCGGCGCGGCGGCTCGGCGCCGACGCGGTGGCCGACGTGCGCGAGGGGCCCGAGGCGCTGGTCGGCGACCTGACCGACGGACTCGGCGCGGACGTGGTCGTCGAGGCGGTCGGCCTGCCGGAGAGCTTCGAGCTGTGCACCCGCATGGTCCGTCCCGGCGGGCACGTGGCCAACGTCGGCGTGCACGGCAGGCCCGCCACGCTGCACCTGGAAGACCTGTGGATCAGGAACGTGACGATCACGACCGGGCTCGTGGACACCTACTCCACGCCCACGCTGCTGCGGATGGCCGCCGCCGGCCGGCTGCCGACCGGGCAACTGCTCACCCACGCCTTCCCGCTCGCGCAGATGGAGGAGGCCTACGACGTCTTCTCGCGGGCCGCCGGCACCGGCGCGCTGAAGGTGGTGCTCGGCGGGGAGCAGCACGCGGAGATCGCCGTTCCCGCGGCCTGACCGAGAAGGTCCGGCCGAGAAAGGTCCGGCCGAGAAGGTCCGATCGAGAAGGAGCGTGACGCCATGGCCGAACGGGCGCGAGCACGGACGGCGACGGAAGCGCCCTCGGGCGACCTGGGCCGCCGCCTGGCCGCCCGCCGGGCCCGGCTCGGCCTGACCCGGCAGCAGACGGCCGCGCGGGCCGGCATGGCGGCCGGCTACCTCGCGTATCTGGAGGAGCAGCCGGGCGCCGCGCCCGGCACCGGCGTGCTGAGCCGGCTGGCCGAGGTCCTGCAGACCACGGTGACGGAGCTGACGGGCGGCGCCGTCGACCTGCCGCCCGGCCCCGGACGCGCCGTACGCGAACCCCGCATCACCGAGCTGGGCCCCGGCGAGTGCCAGGCCCTGCTCGGGACGCACGGGGTGGGCCGGCTGGCGGTCCCCACGGCCACCGGACCGGTGATCGTGCCGGTCAACTACAGCGTCGTGGACGGTGCGGTCGTGTTCCGGACCGCGCGGGACGCCACGCCGTCGCTCGCGGCCGGCGGCCAGGTCGCCTTCGAGGTCGACCGCATCGACGACGCCTTCAGCCGGGGCTGGAGCGTGCTGGTCCGCGGTGCCGCCCACGCGGTCACGGATCCGCGGGAACAGAGCCGTCTGAGCGAGCGGGCGCACAGCACGCCCTGGGTGGGCGGCGCACGTGACCTGTGGGTGCGGATCGAGCCCGGCAGCATCACCGGCCGCAGGATCACGGCCTGACGGACCGCATGGTTCGAAGCCGGATCGGGGGACCCATCGGGGGACGGACCAGGCGCCGGATCAGGGCTCGACCGAGCGTACGGTCCACGGCCGGTCCCGGCCCTCCGGTGTCGCCTCGGTGTCGGTGAGCAGCACGCCCGTGATCAGCTCGGGGCGGATGCGGACCGCCCGGTCCATGCCCTGCCGCGCCGCCGACGGGTACAGCATCCGCCCGACGCGCGCGAGTTCGCCGGGGTCGGTGATCAAGTGGGCGTAACCCGTGGCGACCACGCTCCAGCCGAGGTGCGTGTCCGGGTCGATGGCGTCGGCCTCGTAGGCCACCACCGCGTCGGCCACCACGGCGGTGTCCTCGTCGCGCAGCGGGTGCGAGGCCGGCGCCGCACCCTCGTAGGTGCGGATGACGATGTCGCCGTCGTCCAGCACATGGCCGGCGGGACGGACGGTGGGCAGCGCCTGCCGGGTGAAGACGATCCTGCCCAGCGACACACTGCCCAGCAGCCGCATCGCCTCGGCCCGGCCGAGGTCGACGCAGCGGTGCGACGGGGGGTGCGAACGGGTCATGGCCGGCTTCTCCGCGGTGTGCGGGCTCTCTTCTCACGGGCTGCGCGCTTTACGGGCCGCGCGCTTCTCACGTGCCGCGCGGGCCCGGCGCGTACGGGGCGCGCCACGGGCGGAGCGGCGTCGCAGGGGGTCGGCGCCACTCCTGGTTCCACTGTCGGCCGGGGCGGCCCGGGGCCTGTAGTGCCGTTCGGTCCCGATCACGGGCCGGACGTCCCGCCCCGCACGCCGTGGCGGCCTCGGCGGACATCAGGCCGCGGCGCGCCGACCCCGGCCCGGGACCGATAGCGTGGAGTCGACCCGCCGGCGCCGGGCCGGTGCGCGGTCGGGACCGGGAGGCACGTGGTGGCAGGCTCCGAGGATCCCCGGGTACGGCTGCCGCAGCTGAGGCTCGACGAGCTGCTGGAGGAGCTGCAGGCACGGATCGACGCTGCCCGGGGCACCCGTGACCGGGTGCACAGCCTGCTGGAGGCGGTCCTCTCCGTCGGCCGCGAGCTGGACCTGGAACAGGCACTCCGCTCCATCGTGGAGGCCGCCGCCGTGCTCGTGGACGCCGAGTACGCCGCCCTCGGTGTCATCGGCCCCGACGGCAGGACCCTGTCCGGCTTCCACACCGTCGGCATGAGCGCGGAGCAGATCGCCCGGATCGGCGCGTACCCGGAGGGGCACGGCATCCTCGGCGAGCTGATCCGGCACCCCGAGTCGCTGCGCCTGTCCAAGATCTCCCAGCACCCCGCGTCGTACGGGTTCCCGGACAAGCACCCGCCGATGAACAGCTTCCTCGGCGTCCCGATCCGGGTCCGCGACCAGGTCTTCGGCAACCTGTACCTGACCGAGAAGCGCGGCGGCCTGGAGTTCGACGAGGAGGACGAGTCGGTGCTGTCGACACTGGCCGTCGCGGCCGGCGTCGCCATCGACAACGCCCGCCTGTACGAGGACTCGCGGCTGCGGGAACGCTGGCTGCTGGCGAACGCGGAGATCGGCCACCGGCTGATGTCCGGCAGCGACCGGGCGCAGGCCCTGGACCTGATCGCCGAGCGGGCCCGCGAGATCACGGGGTCGGCGCTGGCGGCGGTGGCGATGCCGATGGAGGACCCGGGGTCGCTCACCGTGGAGATCGCCGTGGGAGCGCAGGCGCAGGCGCACCGCGGACTCGTACTGCCGATGCACGACACCCTCATGGGCCTGGCCTTCTCCGCCGCGGCCCCGGTCACCAGCGAGGACGTCGGCCACGACGAGCGGGTCTCGCCCGAGCCCCCGCGCTTCGGCGGGCTGGGCCCCGCCGTGGCCGTCCCCATCGGCACCGGCGAGGGCGGTGTGCGAGGCGTGGTCCTGGTGGCCCGCGAGGCCGGCCGGCCGGCCTTCCTGGAGAAGGAGACCGAGATGCTCCAGAGTTTCGCCGCCCAGGCCGCGATCGCGATGGAGCTGGCCGAGCGCCGGCAGGACGCCCAGCAGATCGCGCTGCTGGAGGACCGCGACCGGATCGCCCGCGACCTGCACGACCTGGCCATCCAGCGGCTGTTCGCCACCGGGATGACCCTGCAGAGCGCGGGCCGCTTCATCGAGCACCCCGAAGCGGCCGAGCGGGTCATGCGGGCCGTGGACGACCTCGACGAGACCATCAAGATCATCCGGTCGACGATCTTCGGGCTGCGGACCCGGGCGGGTGCCACCGGCAGCGGGCTGCGGGCCCGGGTCGTGCGGACGGCCGGCGAGGCCGCCCCCGTGCTGGGCTTCGCGCCCAGCGTGCGCATGGAGGGCCTGATCGACACCGACGTACCGCCCGACGTCGCCGACCACGTCGTGGCCGTCCTCTCCGAGGCCCTCACCAACGTCGCCCGCCACGCTCACGCCGGCCGCGCCCAGGTGGCCCTGACGACCGACGGCCACGAGGTGTGCCTGACCGTCTCGGACGACGGCGTGGGCATCCCGCCCGGCGGCCGCCGCAGCGGGCTGCGCAATCTGGCCGAGCGGGCCGAGCGGCTCGGCGGGCGGCTGACGGTGGCCGGCTCCGCCGGCGGCGGCGCCACGCTGCGCTGGCGCGTCCCCCTGCCCGCCGAGTAGCAGTCCGCGCCTCGCGCGGCGCGCGCCCTGCGGCGACGTCCCTCACGGCGGGCCGGTGGTCACATCAGCCCGCCGCTGCCGTACGGGGCGTAGAGGTCGAGCAGCCGGATGCGGGAGGCGTGCAGCCGGTGGGCAACCACCCGCCCGACCCAGGCCGCGATCGCCCGCCCGAACTCGGGATCCTCCGCGCACCGCGCGCGTACGGCGTCCGCGTCGAACTCCCAGGCCCGCACCGGGCTCGTCGCCTCGGCGCCGAACTGCCAGACGTGGGGCGGGAAGTGCCAGGACCAGCCGACGAGTTCGCCGTACCCGAGGGTCTCGACGACGGCGGAGCGGCGGCCGGGCACATGCACGTCGAGGGCGACGGAGCCGGTGCGCACGATCCAGAAGCGGTCGGCGCGCCGGCCCTCCTCGAACAGGCGGATGCCGGCGTCGAAGGACACCTCCCGGGCCAGACGCATCAGGGATGCGCGCTGCTCGGCCGGCAGGGCTGTGGTCAGGGTGGTGGCGGAGGTCATGGCAGCGGCTCCCTTCACGGCTTCCTGCTGCCAGCCTGCGCACACCCGGTGCGGGCCGCCACGGGCCGCTCGGACCCGGCCGGGGGCCCTTCGGCCCCGTTCTTCCCGCCGGGGTGAGCGGTCCTCACGCCGGCAGCACCAGGCGTGCCGTCTCGCCCGGCCGTACCGGTATCGCCCGGTCCCGGAGGCGGACGTCGATGGGCGAGCGGCCGGAGGACGGCACGGCGATCTCCAGCAGGCCGCTGCGCAGCCGCACCCGGACGCCCCAGTGACCGTGGTAGCGCAGGGAGAAGCCGTAGGAGGAAAGTTCGGGCAGCGGGACCGGGTCCAGGCACAGGGCGCCGTCGCGGGTCTCCAGGCCGGTCAGTCCGCGCTGGACGAGGTCGAGGGTGCCGGCCATCGCGCCGAGGTGGATGCCCTCGCCGGTGGTGCCGCCCTGCAGGTCGGCGATGTCGCCGCGCAGCGCCTCCTGGACGAAGGCCCAGGCGTCGGCGCGGCGGGCGCGGGCCAGGATCCAGCCGTGGACCAGGCCGCTGAGCGTGGAGCCGTGGCTGGTGCGGTGCAGGTAGTGGTCGACGGTCGCCGTCCAGGTCCGCTCGTCGAGGTGGTGTCCCAGACGGTGGAAGAGGGAGCGCAGCTCGGGTGGGGCGAAGAGGTAGCCGAGCATCAGGACGTCGGCCTGTTTGGACGCCTTGTAGCGGTTGACGGTGTCGCCCTCCGCTTCGAGGATCCGGTCCAGGCGCCGGATGTCGTCGTACCGCTTGCGGTAGCCCTCCCAGTCCAGTTCGGTGAGGTCGCCGTAGCCCTCGAACTGGCTGATCACCCCGTCGTGGAAGGGGATGTGCAGGCTGCGGGAGATCTCCTCCCAGCGGGCCGGCTCGTCCTCCTCCAGTCCGGCGCCCTCGGTGAGTTCGCGGCGGCGCGGCTCGGGCACGGCCCGCAGCAGCTCCAGGGCGCGGGCGAGCACCCAGGCGGCGGTGACGTTGGTGTACGCGTTGTCGTCCAGGCCCGGCCGCGAGGCGCCGGGGTAGGCGTCGTGGTACTCGTCCGGGCCGACGACGCCCCGGATGCGGTACCGGCCGAGATGGTCGTCGTAGCCCGCCGAGTCCGCCCAGAAGCGGGCGATGTGCAGCAGCATCTCGGCGCCCTCGCCGTGCAGGAAGCCGAGGTCGCCGGTCGCCTCCCAGTACTGCCAGATGTTGTAGGCGACCGCGGAGCCGACGTGGTGCTGGAGCCGGGAGTGGTCCGGCAGCCAGCGGCCGGAGCGGGGGTTGAGGTGCAGTTGCTGGGTCTCCTCGCGGCCGTCGCTGCCGCTCTGCCACGGGTACAGGGCGCCGCGCCGGCCGAGGTCGCGGGCCGCGTGGCAGGCGGCGTCCAGACGGCGGTGCCGGTAGCGCAGCAGGGCCCGGGAGACCTCGGGCAGGTGCAGGTTCAGGTAGGGCAGGACGAACAGTTCGTCCCAGAACACGTGCCCGCGGTAGGCCTCGCCGTGCAGTCCGCGCGCGGGCACGCCGACGTCGAGGTCGGCGGTGTGCGGGGAGAGGGTCTGCAGGAGGTGGAAGAGGTGCAGGCGCAGGATGCTGCCCGCCTCGCCGGGCACCTCGAGCGCGGTGCGCTGCCACAGCTGCTCCCACGCCGTGGCGTGGGCCTCGCGCAGCGCGTCGAAGGCGGGCACCGCCTCGGCGCGGTCGACGGCCGCGCGCAGCGGGTCGCTGATGGCGGGGTCGTGGGAGGTGTGCAGGGCGACGGTCTTGTCGACGGTGACGGTCCGGCCGGGCGGCAGGTGCAGCCCGAGGTGCTGGACGGCGCGCTGGAGTTCGTTCGCCGGCGTCACGGCCGCGTCGGCGGTGAGCCGGGCGGCCAGTGCGCAGCCGATGTCGGAGGTGCGGGTACGGCAGTGCAGCCACACCGTGCGGGGCCCCGCGGTACCGGTCTGGATCTGGGTGAGGTGGCGGCCGTCCAGGTCCCGGTAGCGGGCGACCCCGGAGTTGGTGACGCCGCCGTCGAGCGCGGCCTCGACGTCCAGGTCGAGGGTGTCGCCGTCGGCGGTGAACTCCGTGCGCAGGGCGGCGACATGGCGGTCGGTGAGGTGGACGAGGCGCAGTTGCCGGACGAGCAGGGAGACGCCGTCGCCGAGGACGTAGCGGGTGCGCCGCTCCAGCAGGCCGGGGCCGAGGTGGAGCATCTGGTGGTGTTCGGTGACGGGGGTGGTGTCCGGTCCGAGCCAGTCGCCGTCGGCCGGACGGAAGCGCAGCGGCAGCCAGTTGGGGAGGTTGACCACGTCCTCGTTGTCGACGCGGCGCCCTGCGACCTCGGAGGTGAGCCGGTTGTAGCAGCCGGCGGCGTAGGTGCCCGGGTAGTGCACCTCGTCCGCGATGCACTCGGGCAGGGCGCCCCGGGTGGCGAAGTAGCCGTTGCCCAGGGTGCACAGGGACTCGCGCAGACGTTCCTCCTCGGGACGGTAACCGTCGTACTCCCAGGTCGGTCCCGTCACCGTCACCCCCCGGACAGCAGGCCGGTGAGGATCCGGTCGGGGGTGAGGGGCAGTTCGCGGAAACGGATTCCGGTGGCGTGGTGGACGGCGTTGCCGAGGGCGGCGGCGGTGCCGACGATGCCGATCTCGCCGATGCCCTTGCTGCCCATGGGGTTGAGGTGGGGGTCGTCCTCGTCGATCCAGTCGGCCTCGATCGCGGGGACGTCGGCGTGCGCGGGCACGTGGTAGGAGGCGAGGTCGGCCTCGGTGAAGTCGCCGAAGGCCGGGTCCATGGTGCTGTTCTCGGTGAGGGCCATGCCCAGGCCCATGGTCATGCCGCCGGTGAACTGGGAGCGTGCGGTACGGGCGTTGAGGATGTGTCCGGCGGCGTAGATCCCGAGCAGCCGGCGGACCCGGATCTCGCCGGTGACGGTGTCGACGGCGACCTCGGCGAAGTGGGCGCCGAAGGCGTGCCGGGCGTAGGGGCTGTCGGCGTCGGCCCGGCCGGCGGTGTCGGCGAAGGCGGTGAGCCCGTCGGCGGGCAGCGGGCCGGTGTGCGCGGCGAGCCGGGAGGCGAGCTCGGCGCACGCGTCGTGCACGGCCCAGCCCCAGGAGGCGGTGCCGGTGGAGCCGCCGGCCAGCCACGCGGACGGCAGGTCGCTGTGCCCGATCTCGGTGCGGACCCGGTCCAGGGGCGCGCCGAGGGCGTCGGCGGCGATCTGGGCGAGGACGGTACGGGCGCCGGTGCCGATGTCGGTCGCGTTGATCCGGGCGACGAAGGTGCCGTCGGGCAGGGCGTGGGCGCTCGCGGTGGCCGGGACGGCCGAGGCCGGGTAGGTGGCCGCGGCGACGCCGGTGCCGAGCAGCCACGGGCCCTCGCGGCGGGTGCCGGGGCGCGGGTCGCGGCCGGACCAGCCGAAGCGGCGGGCGCCCTCGCGCAGGCACTCCACGAGGTGCCGGCTGCTGAACGGCTGCCCGTCGCCCGGGTCGCGGTCGGGCTCGTTGCGCACGCGCAGCTCGACCGGGTCGATGCCGAGGGCGTCGGCGAGTTCGTCCATGGCCGATTCCAGGGCGTACATGCCGGGCGCCTCGCCGGGGGCCCGCATCCAGGACGGCGTCGGCACGTCCAGCGGGACCACCCGGTGGGTGCTGAGCAGGGCGGGGGTCCGGTACATGACCCGGGAGGGCACCGCGGCCTGTTCCACGAACTCGGTCACCCGTGAGGTGTGGGTGGTCGCCTCGTGCAGCAGGGCGGTGAGCCGGCCGTCCGCGCTCGCGCCGAGGCGCAGCCGCTGCAGGGTGGGGGCGCGGTGGCCGACGGTGGTGGGCAGGTAGCGGCGGGGGTAGGCCACGGTGACGGGCCGGCCGGTGCGCCGGGCGGCCATGGTGGCGAGGACCACGTCGACGCGCGGGGTGCCCTTGCAGCCGAAGCCGCCGCCGACGTGCTCGGAGACGACGGTGACCCGCTCCTCGGGCACCTCGAACATCTGGGCGAGCACGGAGCGGACGGTGCCGCCGCCCTGGCTGGAGGTGTACACGGTGAGCCGGTCGCCGTCCCACTGGGCGGTGCTGGTGTGCGGCTCCATGGGGTGGTTGTGCAGGGGCGGCACCCGGTACTCGGCGTCGACGCGGACCTCGGCGGACGCGAAGGCGGCCTCCGGGTCGCCCCGCTCGACGCGGCCGGGGAATCCGGCGTTGGCCTCCTCCGGCTCGTAGCCGTCCGGGTGGCCGGGGGTGAGGGTGACGTCGTGCTCCTGGACGGCGTAGCCGACGCGGACCGCGCGGGCGGCGGCGCGGGCGGTCTCCAGGGTCTCGGCGACGACCAGGGCGACGCACCAGCCCCGGTGCGGCACGTCCGGGCCCTGCAGCACGGCGAGGGTGGCGTCCTCGGGCTCGGCGAGCCGGGGCGCGTCGTCGGGCGTGAGGACGGCGAGGACGCCGGGCAGGGCGAGCGCGGCGGAGGTGTCGACGCCGGTGACCCGGCCGCGCGCGACCGCGGCGGGGACGGGCCAGGCGTGGGCGCGGCCGGGCAGGGCGTACTCGCCGGCGTAGCGGGCGGCGCCGGCGACCTTCTGCCGTCCCTCCCTGCGCTCGGCGGACGCGCCCAGGGCGGTGACCGAGGTGGTGCCGGTCATGGGGTCCTCCTGTGCGGCTCAGGCCACTGCGGGGGCCGGGGCGAGACGGTTCAGGACGTCCAGGGCGAGGTTGTGGGCGAGGGGCACCTTGAAGGCGTTGTCCCGCAGGGGCTCGGCGTGGGCGAGTTCCAGGTCCACGGCGCCTTCGAAGGCGGGTGGCGTGGCGGCGGCGCCCAGCAGCGCGTGTTCGGCGTGCCGGGCCTTCCACGGCCGGTGGGCGAGGCCGCCGAAGGCCAGGCCGACCTGCGTGACGACGCCGTCGCCGACCCGCAGCACGACGGCCACGGAGGCGAGGGCGAAGGCGTACGACGCCCGGTCCCGTGCCTTGCGGTAGGCGGACGGGGCGCCGGCGGTGGCGGCCGGGAGCAGCACGCCGGTGATCAGTTCGCCGGGGCGGATCTCGGTGTCCCGCTCGGGGTGGTCGCCGGGCAGCCGGTGGAATTCGGCCACCGGGACGGTCCGGGTGCCCGCGTCGCCGTACAGCTCGACCTGGGCGTCCAGGGCGGCCAGGGCGACGGCCATGTCGGACGGGTTGGTGGCGATGCACCGCGTGGAGTGGCCGAGGACGGCGTGGTCGCGGTGGACGCCGTCCCGGGCGCCGCAGCCGCTGCCGGGTTCCCGTTTGTTGCAGGGTTTGTCCAGGTCCTGGAAGTAGGGGCAGCGGGTGCGCTGGAGCAGGTTGCCGCCGGTGGTGGCCGCGTTGCGCAGCTGGCCGGAGGCGCCCGCGAGGAGGGCCTGGGACAGCACCGGGTAGCGGTCGCGGACCCGGGGGTCGGCGGCGAGGTCGCTGTTGCGGACGGTGGCGCCGACCCGCAGCCCGCCGTCGGGCAGCTCCTCGACGGTGTCCAGCGGCAGCCGGCCGACGTCGATGAGGACGCCGGGGCGCTCCACGCCGAGCTTCATCAGGTCGACGAGGTTGGTGCCGCCGGCCAGGTAGCGGGCGCCGGGGTGGGCCGCGTAGGCCTCGACGGCCTCCTGGACGCTGCCGGGCCTGAGGTATCCGAAGCCGTTCACCGGATCACGTCCTCCACCGCCTCGACGATGCGCGGATAGGCGCCGCAGCGGCACAGGTTGCCGCTCATGCGCTCCCGGATCTCGGTCCCGTCCAGCTCGACGGGCCGGCCGGAGGGGGCCCCGGGGTCGGTGACGTGCGAGGGGTGACCGGCCGCGGCCTCGGCGAGCATGCCGACGGCGGAGCAGATCTGCCCGGGGGTGCAGTAGCCGCACTGGAAGGCGTCCCGTTCGAGGAAGGCCCGCTGCAGCGGGTGCGGCTGTTCGCCGTCTCCGCCCAGGCCCTCGACCGTGGTGACCTCGCTGCCGTCGAGGGTGACGGCGAGCAGCAGGCAGCCGTTGACGCGGCGCCCGTCCACCAGGACGGTGCAGGCGCCGCACTGACCGTGGTCGCAGCCCTTCTTGGACCCGGTGAGGCCGAGGTCCTCCCGGAGCAGGTCCAGCAGGACGCGCCGGTGGTCGATGTGCAGGGTGTGGGGTTTGCCGTTGACCCGGAGGGTGATCTCCGAGCCGGAGGGAAGCTCGTTTTTGCTGGTCATGGCAGGGTGACCTTTCGGACGGGCCCTGGTGCCGTCCGGTCCGGGTGTCCAGACGGCGGCACCTCACACGTCTCAGCCGTCGTTCGTGCCGGCCTTCGCCATCCTGTCGGTGACGTCCGTGGTGTCCTTGGCGGGCGGGGCGGTGACCTTCGCCTCGGTGCCGTAGTCGGAGAAGCGCAGCACGGTGGTGCTCGTGACGGCGGTGTTCTCCTGGCCCGGCGTCTTCCCCTTCAGCGGGTGGAGGGTGAGCCGGACGCTCTCCTGCCGCAGTCGGCCCTGCCCGTCCAGCCACAGGTCGACCGGGAGGGAGGACTTCCCGAGCTGCCGGCGCAGCCGCTGTTCCCGCGCGGAGTCGCCGTGGGACAGCGCGGAGACGGGCAGGGCCACCCGGTAGTGGGTGGTGGGCGTGGCGTCCACGGTCTGCCGGCCGACGCGGGTGACGTCCTCGGCGCGGACGCCCTTGAGGTAGCGCAGGGGCTCGGCCGGGTCGCTCACCCCGGACCGCCCCGCCGAGCCCTGCGCGGCGAGCCGCCCGAGGTCGATCTTCATCCAGGTCCTGCCGCCGGGGGCGGCACCGCGCTGCCCGCCCGCGGGCCTCTGGTAGACCACGCCGTCCAGGACGCGCTGCTCGACGGTGCTGCCCTGCGAGGTCAGCGTGACCCGGCTGGCGCCGTCCTTGAGGTCGGCGACGCCGCTGCCGTGCGCGGTGACGGCCCGGCCTTCGGCGTCGGCGCTGCTGGTGAGGGTCATCTTCGCGCTGTCCGCGGCCACCGTCCTGCGGTAGGCGTCCTGGACGGCGCGGACGGGCGGGGTCGCGTCCGGTCGGTGCCGCGCGTCCCCGCCCGCCTCGGTGCCGTCCTTGCCGCCGCAGCCGGTCAGCCCGGCGGCGAGTACGAGGACGGCGGCGGCACTGGCTGTCCGGACGTTCGGCACGGTGAGGGCCTCCTGGCGCATCGGGTCGTCTCCACGTGTTCTCGACCCGGTCCCGGTTTCCCTCTCCCGCCCCGCTCACGCCCGTCCGGTCACGGATAGCGGACCAGATTCGCCACGCTGGAACCGGAGTTGGACGGTCCGCCCGTGCTGTTGATGACGTGGCTGATCGTGCCGGTGCCGCCGAGGGAGACGGTCACCATGCTGGTGAAGCGGACGTTCGGGTGGTCCGGCGCCTCGAAGGCGTGGTCGGCGGTGACGCTCGGGTCGACGTTGAAGTAGCAGTAGCTGCCGAGGCCGTACGCCTGGTGGGCGGTGACCGAGTCGGCGACCTTGTAGGCGGGGTGGCCCTTGGTGGAGCCGTTCGTCCAGGCGGCCTGGTTCGGCGGGTCGTACGGCATCTCGTTCTGGAAGAAGTAGGTACGGCCGCCGTTGCCGTTCCAGATCACCTGGTCCTTCTGGAAGTGCTCGACGAACAGGCCGTACATCGTGACGTCGTCGCCGTTGACCACGAGTCCGGTGTCGGCGGTGTTGCTGGTCCAGCCGACGCCGCTGCCGTGGTCGGCGCGCCAGATCCACATGTGGTCGCCGATGACGTTCCTGCTGTTGACGACGAGGCTGGTGGCCGCCTTGCCGACGCCCGCGCCGCCGATGCGGAAGTAGACGTCGTGCAGGGAGGCCGGGTCGGCCGCGTGGGAGGCGGTGGAGCCGGCCGGCCCGACCTCGAGCAGGGTCTTCGAGCTGGTGGTGCCGGCGTCGAAGAGCAGGCCCGCGATCTTCACGCCGTCGACGTCGGCGACGCTCATCGCGGTGATGCCGTCGTCCGGGACGAAGGTGGCGAGGCCGAGGCCGAGGACGACCGTGTCGGGGCGGGTGACCTTCAGGGTCTGGTCGAGGTGGTAGACGCCGGGGGTGACGAGCAGGTTCTGCCCGGCGGCGAGGGCCGCGTTGATCCGGGCGGCGGTGGCGCCCGGCTTGACGACGTAGAACCGGCTCAGCGGCAGCGAGGTGCCGGCCGGGCTGCCGCTGCCCCAGCTGGTGGCCGTGGAGTCGGTGCGCACGGAGGGCACGAACACCTGGTAGGCGCCGGCTCCGTCGACGTACAGGAACGGCTTCTCACGGGTGACCGGGCTCTGCGCGACGGTGGTGTACGGCGGGTTGGGGAAACCGGTGGCGGGCACGCCCTGGCTGCCGACGAAGACCATGTTCCAGTTGGCGCCCTTCCAGCCGCCCAGCTGGGAGTTGCGGGTGAGCCACTGCTGCTGGGTACCGGAGTCGACCTGTCCGTCGATCTTGCTGTCGGCCAGGTAGCCGCCGCTGGACCAGCCGCCGTCGTCCAGGGCGAGGTTGCCGCGCAGATGCATCCGGCGGTACGGCGCGGCCTGGGAGACGGCCCAGCGGTCGCCGCCGTTCGTGGGGTTGACGGAGAGGTTCTCCGCGCCGCGCCAGAAGTTCTGGGTGGCGTTGCCCTGGAACCAGTCGGCCTCGGCGTGCACGGCGCCGTTGATCGAGACGGCGTCCGGGGTGAGGCCCAGGCCGAGGACCTGGGTGTAGAAGCCGACGTTGACGTCCGCGCGGTAGGCGCCGGGCTTGAAGAGGACGGCGTAGCGCTGGGAGCCGAACTGGTTGGTCTCCTGCTGCTTGAAGACGGCGTCCAGCTTGCTCTGGATGGTGGCGGACGACATCGACGGGTCGAAGACGACCACGTTGGCCCCGAGGTCGGGGGTGCCGCCCGGCTGGTTCACGGGGACCACCTGGAAGCGCTGGGCCGCGGTGCCGTTGCAGGTGTACTGCACGAACCGCACGCCGTCGGCGGTCGCGGCGCCGGGGTCGTCCAGGCACTTGCCGCTGTTCTTGTCGACGAAGTGGTAGGCGCCGCCGCCGTCGTCCACGGCCTGCCACTGCTGGTTGGCGCCGCCGCCGTAACTCCACAGCTGGACGGGCGCGTTGTCGGCGGCTGAGACGTCGGTGACGTCCAGGACCTGGCCGGTGTCGTGGGCGTTGCCGACGCGGACGTATCCGTTGCCCGTGTCGGTGAGGCTCCACTGCTGGGCCGTGGTGCCGTTGCACGCGTACTGCTGCACGACGGTGCCGTTGGCGGTGGCGGCGGCCTTGGCGTCCAGGCACTTGCCGCTCGCGGCGTTGACGAGGGTGGCGAAGCCGGTGGGCAGGGCGGCGGCCCCGGCGGCGGCGCGGGCGGGTGTGGCGGTGCTCAGGGGCGTCGGCGCGGCGGTGAGCAGGGCGGCCACCGCCGCGCCCACCGCCCCGAGGACCATCGGCCTGCGACGGGAGAGGGACATCACGGGTTCTCCTGGTGGGGGGTCAGCCGGTGTACGCGGCGAAGACACGGGTGTAGTCCCAGTCGGACTGGGCCACTCCGGAGCAGCTGTCGGCGGGGCCGCCGGTGCACGGCCGGTCGCGGTTGGCGGACCAGAAGGTGAGCCGGGCCAGGTGGTGCGTCTGCGCGTAGGCGAGGATGGTCCGGAAGTCGTTCACCGTGACGGTCTCGTTGTTGTCGGTGACGCCGTTCATCGACGAGATGCCCATGTCCCGGTAGGCCTGGTCGTCGCTGTAGTGGTAGGCGTTCTTCAGCGCGTTCTTCAGGCCCTCGGCGGCCTGCGTGGTGAGGTTGCCCATGTTCTGTCCGGCGCCGCCGAAGTCGAACGGCATGATGGTCCAGGCGTCGACGGTCAGCCCGGAGGAGGCGGCCCGGTCGATCAGGCCGGTGTCGGGGCCTGACTGCCCGGTGCCCTGGGTGATGTACACCTTCAGGCCGGGGTTGTTCGCCTTCACGGTCTTCAGCGCGTCCACGGTCCGCTGCTGCACGGTGCCGTTGCTGTAGGCGTCGGCCTCGATGTCGATGTCGATCGCCTTGAGCCCGTAGGCGTCGACGACCTTCTGGTAGGCCGCCGCCAGCTCGCCCGCGCTGGAGCAGGAACTCTCCAGCTTGTTGCCGCTGTAGCCGCCGAAGGACGGGATGACGTCACCGCCGCCCGCCCGCACGGTGTTGACGGTCTGCTGGTCGACGCCGCCGGTCAGGGGGCGGCTGCCGTCCCACTGCGGGTTGCAGTAGCCGTTGCTGAGCACGAAGGCGAGGGTGAACCACTTCACGCCGGTGGCCTGGGTGACGGTGGCGGGGCTGGGCGGGCTGCCCCAGCCGTTGTACAGGTACGGCGCGACGGCCATCGGCGCGGACGGGTTGGTGCCGCCGCCGCTCGCGGGCGCGTTCCACTTCTGGTTGGCGCCGCCGCTGCAGCTCCAGATCTGGGTCCGGGTGCCGTTGGCGGGATTGTTGCCGGTGACGTCCAGGCACTTGTCCGCCTGCGGGTTGACGATGTCGTGCGCGGCGGTGACGGTCCACTTCTGGTTGGCGCCGCCGGTACAGGACCACAGCTGCGCCTTCGCCCCGTCGGCGGTGGAATTCCCGGTCACGTCGAGGCACTTGCCGAGGGCCCGGATCGTGCCGTCGCTGCCGACGGTCCACTGCTGGGCGTTCGTGCCGTTGCAGTCGTAGAGCTGGACGGCGGTGCCGTCGGCGGAGTTGGCGCCGGCGACGTCGAGGCACTTGCCGGCCAGGCCGGTGATGGTGCCGGTGGCGGCCTGGGCGGGGGAAGCGGTGAGCAGTCCGGCGGACAGTCCGAGGACGGCGAGCGAGACTGCGGCGGGGAGGGGTCTGGCCATGTGCGGGCGGCCTTTCGCGTGGGGGGTGCGGCCCAACGCCCTTGCGGGATGTGGGGGTTGAGGTGTCCGCAGGCTTTGTTTAAGGCGTGAAGCTAAAGGTCCGGACCAGTGGAGTCAAGAGGTGTGACAGCAACTCGGCCCGCACGCGGGGTGCGTTCGGCGAAGCTGGAGCGGTGATCGACTACGACGCGGAGGCCCGGGCGTACGACAGCTCACGGGGCGGTGAAGCCCGGGCGCGGACGGCTGCGGACGCCGCCCGGCGGCTGCTGCCGCAGGGGGCCGGTACGGTGCTGGACCTCGCCTGCGGGACCGGCATCGTGACCAGGAAGCCGGCGCGGGCGGGGCGGGACCGTGCCGGGCGTGGACCTTTCGGAGGGGATGCTGCGGCTCGCGGCCCGGCGCGTGCCCGGCGGGGTGGTGCGCGGTGACGCGGCCCGGCTGCCGGTGGCGACGGGCAGCGTGGACGCGGTGGTGCTCGTCTGGCTGCTCCATCTGCTGCCGGGGGCGGCCGCCGTGCCGGCCGAGGCGGCCCGGGTGCTGCGGCCCGGCGGGGTGCTCGTCACCACGGTCGACAAGGACGACGCGTACTTCGTGCCGGACAGCGACGTCGCCCGGGCCACGGCCGCCGCGCGGGAGCGGTACCGGCCCCGGGTGCCCCGGGTCCCGGCCGGCCGTGCCCGGGTGCTGGAGGAAGCGGCGGGCCTGGGCCTGCGGCCCGCCGGTGAGACCGTGTTCCCCGGCGCCGGCCAGGGCCGCAGCCCACGCCGCCGGCGGGAGGTCACCGCCTCCGGCCGCCTCCCGTGGTGCACGCACGCGGGGCCGACGCGAGCGGCCGACGTATGCGCGCGCCTCGCGGCCCTGCCGGACCAGGACCACCCACGCCCGGACCCGCTGTACCGCCTGCTCGCGCCGGAGAAGACACGCTGACCCGGGCGGGCCTGCGGCACCTCGCTCCACGAACCCGGCCCGGCACGACACCCGCCCGCCGCCGACGGGAGGTCACCGCCTCCGGCCGCCTCCCGTGGTGCACGCACGCGGGGCCGACGCGAGCGGCGGACGTACGCGCGCGCCTCGCGGCCCTGCCGGACCAGGACCGCCCACGCCCGGACCCGCTGTACCGCCTGCTCGCGCTGGAGAAGACACGCTGACCCCGGCGGGCCTGCGGCACCTCGCACCACGAACCCGGCCCGGCACGACACCCGCCCGCCCGCCGTCGACGGGAGGTGACCGACTCGGGCCGCGGGCCGGCGCTACCGGCCGAGGTGTCCGGGCACCTCCCCGCCGGGACGCGGTGATCCCTCAGGCCGACGGCACCTCCGCCGTCACCACGTCCGCCCCCTCGGCCTCCCGTTCCGCGAACTGGGTCCGGTACAGCTCGGCATAGCGGCCGTCGGCCGTCAGCAGTTCCTCGTGCGTGCCGTGTTCCACGATCCGGCCCGCCTCCACGACCAGGATCCGGTCGGCGGCGCGGACCGTGGACAGGCGGTGGGCGATCACCACGGCCGTGCGGCCCTCCAGGGCCTCGGTGAGCGCCTCCTGGACGGCCGCCTCGGAGGTGTTGTCCAGGTGGGCGGTGGCCTCGTCCAGGATGACCACGCGCTGGCGGGCCAGCAGCAGCCGGGCGATGGTCATGCGCTGGCGCTCGCCGCCGGAGAGCCGGTAGCCGCGCTCGCCGACGACCGTGTCCAGCCCGTCGGGCAGCGACCGTACGACCGGCGCGAGACGGGCGCGCTCCAGCGAGTCCCACAGCTCCTCGTCCGTCGCGTCGGGGCGGGCCAGCAGCAGGTTGGCGCGGACGGTGTCGTGGAAGAGGTGGCCGTCCTGGGTGACCATGCCGAGGGTGGCGCGCAGGGAGGCGGCGGTCAGGTCACGGACGTCGGCCCCGCCGATCCGGACGGCGCCCGCGTCGACGTCGTACAGGCGCGGCAGCAGCTGGGCGATCGTGGACTTCCCCGCGCCGGAGGAGCCGACGAGGGCAACGGTCTGGCCGGGTTCGGCGCGGAAGGAGATGCCGCGCAGGACCTCGGTGCCGCCGCGGGTGTCGAGCGTGGCGACCTCCTCCAGGGAGGCGAGGGAGACCTGGTCGGCGGCGGGGTAGGAGAAGCGCACGTCGTCGAACTCGACGGCGACCGGGCCTTCGGGGACCTCGACGGCGTCCGGCCTCTCCTCGATGAGCGGCTTCAGGTCCAGCACCTCGAAGACCCGCTCGAAGCTGACGAGGGCGCTCATCACCTCGACCCTGGCCCCGGCGAGCGCGGTCAGCGGGGCGTACAGCCGGGTCAGCAGCAGGGCGAGGGAGACGATCGCGCCCGCCTGCAGGGTGCCGCGCAGCGCGAACCAGCCGCCGAGGCCGTAGACGAGCGCGAGGGCCAGGGCGGAGACCAGGGTGAGGGAGGTGATGAAGACCGACTGGGCGGTCGCCGTGCGCACCCCGATGTCCCGGACCCGGGCGGCGCGGGCCGCGAACTCCGCCGACTCCTCCTCCGGCCGGCCGAACAGCTTGATCAGGGTGGCGCCGGGGGCCGAGAACCGCTCGGTCATGCGGGTGCCCATGGCCGCGTTCAGCGCCGCCGCCTCCCGCTGCATCCGCGCCATCCGGCTGCCCATGCGGCGGGCGGGCAGGACGAACACCGGCAGCAGCACCAGCGCGAGCAGGGTGATCTGCCAGGACAGGGTGAGCATCACGGCGAGGGTGAGCAGCAGCGTGACCAGGTTGCTGACCACGCCGGAGAGGGTGTTGGCGAACGCGCGCTGGGCGCCGATCACGTCGTTGTTGAGACGGCTGACCAGCGCTCCCGTACGAGTCCGTGTGAAGAACGCGACGGGCATGCGCTGCACATGATCGAACACAGCCGTTCTGAGGTCGAGGATGAGTCCCTCCCCGAGCGTCGCCGACAGGCGCCGGCCGAGGATGCCGAGCCCCGCCTCCACGAGCGCGACGAGCGCGATGAGCAGCGAGAGCCGTACCACCCGGCCGGAGTCGTGCCCCGCCACGATCGCGTCGACGACGCGGCCGGCGAGCACGGGGGTCGCGACGGCGAGCAGGGCGGTCACCACCCCGAGCAGCACGAACCGGACGATGCCCGCGCGGTGCGGGCGGGCGAAGGCGGCGATGCGGCGCAGCGTGGCGCGGGCGAGGGGACGGCGGTCCGCCTGCGCGTTCATCACGCTGTGCAGCTGCGTCCATGCGGTGGTCTCCATGCTCATGGAAGAGAACGTAGAACCTCAAGCTTCGTTGAGGTCAAGGTCCGCGCCTTTTCACCCGCACCGGCGTCCACCGACCCGAAGGCCCCGATGACCCCAGCCTGTAAGCCGCCGTCCCCGCTGCTGCCACCTGGCGTTGACGCGGCGCGGAGAACCTCTGCGGATGTGACTGCCGTCCCGCTTCCCCCGCTCCCCGGGGGACGACTCCCCCGTCGCGTCCCCGTCCGGCAGGTGCTGTGCCTGCTCCCGCTCCTGCTCGTCGCCGTGGCCGCCCTCCGGCACCGTTCCGTGCTGGCCGAGGGCTTCGGCCAGCTGCGCGCCGCCTCCTGGCCCTGGCTGCTCGCCGCGGCCGGCGCGACCTGCCTGACCTGGGTGGCCGCCGCGTTCACCCGGCAGGGGGCGGTGGTGCAGCCGCTGCCGAAGGGGCGGCTGCTGGCCACCCAGTTCGCGGCGGCCGCGGCCAACCACCTGCTGCCGACCGGGCTCGGCGCGAGCGCCGTGAACCTGCGCTTCATGACCGTGTGCGGGGTGCCGCTCGCCCGTTCCTCGGCCGCGCTGGCCCTGTACCTGATGGCCGAGTGCGTGGGCCGGCTCGGGCTGCTGGCCGCCCTGCTGGTCGCGTTCCCCGACGCGCTGCGGCTCGGGCCGCTGCTGCCGGCCGGTGCGGCGCTCCCGCTGCTGCTGGGCGCCGCCGGCCTGCTGGCCGTGGCGGTGGCCGCGCTGGCGCTCGTACGACGGCTGCGCGCCCGGGTGTGCGCGTTCGCGCGGGACGCCCTCGGCGAGGCGCGGTCCGTGCACACCCGTCCGGCCCGCGCCCTGGCGCTGTGGGGCGGCTCGCTGGCCTTCCCGGCGCTCCAGGCGGCGGGGCTGGCCGCGGTCGGGCAGGCGCTGAGCCTGCCGGTGCCGCCCGCGCACATGGCACTGGCCTATCTCGCGGCGACGGCCGCGGTGGCCCTGGTGCCCACGCCGGGCGGCCTGGGATCGGTGGAGGCGGCGCTGATCGTGGCGCTGGTCGCGGTGGGCGGTCCGGCCGCGGTGGCCACGGCGGTGGTGCTGGCGTACCGGATCATCACCGTGTGGGCGCCGCTGGTGCCGGGGGCGCTGACGCTGGGGGCGCTGGTGCGGCTGAAGGTCATCTGAGGCAGAGTGGCCCTCTTGAGCCGCAGCAGTGCAAGGGGGGTCCGAAGTGCCGGTCCGCGTGGAGCGCGACGCACACGTCAGCACGGTCGTCCTGTCCCGTCCCGGGGCACGCAACGCCGTGGACGGCCCCACGGCCGCCGAACTGGCCTCCGCCTTCCGGGAGTTCGAGGCGGACGACGACGCCCGGGCGGCCGTGCTGTGGGGTGAGGGCGGCACGTTCTGCGCGGGCGCCGATCTGAAGGCGATCGGCACCGAGCGCGGCAACCGCGTCGCGGAGGACGGCGACGGCCCGATGGGCCCGACCCGGATGCGCCTGTCCAAGCCGGTGATCGCGGCGGTGGCCGGGCACGCGGTCGCGGGCGGCCTGGAACTCGCCCTCTGGTGCGATCTGCGGATCGCCGAGGAGGACGCCGTGTTCGGGGTGTTCTGCCGCCGCTGGGGTGTCCCCCTGATCGACGGCGGCACGGTACGGCTGCCCCGGCTGATCGGCACCGGCCGGGCGATGGACATGATCCTGACCGGCCGCCCGGTGCCGGCCCGCGAGGCCTACGAGATCGGGCTCGTGAACCGCCTGGTGCCGCCCGGACGCGCCCGCGCCGAGGCCGAGGCCCTCGCCGCGGAGATCGCCCGCTTCCCGCAGGACTGTCTGCGCAGCGACCGGGCGTCGGTCCTGGAGCAGGAGGGGCTGGCGGAAGAGGCGGCGATGCGCGGCGAACTCCGCCACGGCATGGGCGTGCTGGCGCAGAGCGCGCGGGGCGCGGCCCGTTTCGCGTCGGGCGCCGGACGCCACGGCTCCTTCACCGACCTGTGAGCCAGGTGTTGTTCAATGACCGGATGACGCCCGACACCCGGATTCCCGACATACCCGCACGCGACGGCGGTCTGCGACTGCGCCGGTGGAACGCCGCCGACGAGACCGATGTCGAGACCTTCCTCCGCGGCTGCTCCGACCCGGAGTTCCAGCGCTGGAACACCCCGCTGCGCCCCATCACCGGTCTCGCGGACGCCCGCGCCACCTTGCGGAACAAGGCGGAGGGGGCCGAGGCCGGCACCGGGGTGGCGTTCTGCGTGGAGGACGCGGACACCGGCACGGCGCTGGGACACATCGGCGTCAGCCGGATCGACCGCGGCATGCGGTCGGCCTGCGTCGGCTACTGGATACTGCCCGAGGCACGCGGCAAGGGCGTCGCGACCCGGGCCCTCGCCCTGACCGCCCGCTGGGTCTTCGCCGACCTGCGCCTGCACCGCCTCGAACTCGACCACGCCGTCGGCCACGAGGCGTCGTGCAAGGTCGCCGAGCGGTGCGGTTTCCGCTACGAGGGGACGCTGCGCGGCGCGATGTGGGAGGCGGGCCGCCGGGACGCGTTCCGCGACTGCCACCTCCACGCCCGCCTCGCCACGGACCCGGCGCCACGGTAGAGGCGGGAACGGGGCCGCACCGGCATCGCTGAGGCGGGCGGTCCGCGCGAGTCGCTTCGGCGGGGGGCAGCGCGAGTCGCTTCGGCCGGCGGTCAACGCGAGACGCCTCGGCGGGCGGTCAGCGCGAGACGCATCGGCCGGCGGTCAGCGCTCGCCGTCCCGGCGGGCGGTCAACGCGAGACGCATCGGCCGGCGGTCAACGCGAGACGCCTCGGCCGGCGGTCAACGCGAGACGCTTCGGCGGGCGGTCAGCGCTCGCCGTCCCGGGCAGGGGGTCCGCCCGGCCGGGTCTCCACCCGTACCGCACCGCCCTCGGGGTCGACGAGGTCGTGCCAGCGGGCGCTGAGGGTCAGGGGGCGGTGCGGCCGGGCGGTTCCGGGACCGAGGCGTTCACGGTGCAGCAGGCGTCCGTCCTGGCGGACCTGGAGCACCGGACCGGTCAGCGGGACGGCGGTCCGCAGCACGTAGCGGGCGGGCCGGGTGGCCGGGACGAGGCGGTTCGGGGTGATCCGGCACAGCGGCGCCTCGACGGTGATCGGGAGGCCGGGGCCCGGCCAGGGGGCACCGGCCAGGAAGTCCAGGACGGCCTCGGCCGCGAGCGTGCCCTCGTGCGCGGCCGTGCCCGCACGCTCCACGGCGTGCAGGAGGTCGCCCGCGGCGAGGACACCGGGCCGCGAGGTGTGCAGGGCGCCGTCGACGGCGGGACCGCGGGTGCCGGGGTCGAGAACGAGGCCGCCGCGACGGGCCAGTTCATGCTCGGGGACGAAGTCGCCGGTGAACACGACGGTGTCGCAGGGCAGTACGGCGGTACGCCCGTCACGGTGGCGGACGCGGACGCCGGACAGGCGCCCGTGGCCGAGGAGTTCGGCGACGGTGGTCCGGGTCAGCAGCGGGACGCCGTGGCGCAGCAGGGCCGCGCGGGCACGGGCCCGGCTCGTCCGGGCGCGCGGGTGTTCCGTGACGAGGGCGACGACCTCGGCACCGGCCGCGCGCAGGGTGTCGGCCGCCGCGTACGACACGTCCTCGGCGCCCACCACGACCGCGCGGACGCCGATGTGCTGCCCGAACAGGTGCACGGCCCGCTGGACTTCGCCGGTGGTCCAGACGCCGGCGGGCCGGGTGCCGGGCACCAGCCGGGCCGCGCGGGGGCGCTCGCAGGCGCCTGTGGCCAGGATCACCGCCCGTGCCTCGACCGTCTCCGGGCCGCGCGGACCGGTGGTGTGCAGGACCGGCCCCGCGGGTGCCCAGTCCAGCACCGACACTCCGGTCCGCAGGACGGCACCGGCCCGCTCGGCGGCGTCCGTCAGCCGGCGCGCGTACCGGGGGCCGGTCAGGGGGCGGGTCCAGGTGCCGAAGCCGCCGTGCGCGCAGTGCCGGGGAACTCCCCCGGGCTGTTGCTCCCGCTCCAGCACCTCCACCCGCCCGGCACCGGCGGCGGCCAGCCGTGCGGCCGCGGCGAGTCCCGCGGGACCGGCACCGACCACGAGGACGTCGACACGCCGCGGGGCCGCCGTGGACGGCACGACGGCGTTCACGGCGGCCGTCACGGCGTCGCCCGCCGGTTCCCGGACGCCCTCGGACCCCGCCACCGGCACGCCCTCACCCACCGGAGACCCCGCACCTCATCCCGCGCACCTCCGGACCCCGCCTTCCGCACAGCCCCGCCCACCGGACCCCGCACCTCATCCCACGCGACGGCCCGCCCACCGCCGAGGCCCGCCTCCCACACGCCGCCCCAGGTCGCACCCCGGACGGCGTCGGCACCAGCCGTGGCGCCGGCACCCGCACCGAAGGCCACCGCCCGCACGCCCTCCCCGCCCCGCCGATCGTCCCGTGCCCCGCCCCGCACGCCCCCACCCACCGGACCCCGCACCTCATCCCACGCGACGGCCCGCCCACCGCCGAGGCCCGCCTCCCACACGCCACCCCGGACGGCGTCGGCACCAGCCGTGGCGCCGGCACCCGCACCGGGACTGGCACCCGCACCCGCACCGGCACCGGCGCCGGCACCGAAGCCCGTTCCCCGCATGCCCTCACCCCTCACGGCCCGCCCCTTCGCGCCCGGCGCCCCGCCCCCGCTCGAACAGCTCCCGCACCGCCGCGCCGCAGTAGAACCCCTGGCAGCGGCCCGCCCGGGCCCGGGTCCGGCGGCGCAGGCCCTCCAGGGAGCGGGGCGGGACCGGGCCGGCGAGGGCGTCGCGGATCTCGCCGTCGCAGTGGCAGACGAGGGTGCCGTACTCCGGGTCGGCGGCGACGCGTTCGGGTTGCTGACAGGGGCGCGGGAAGGCCGCGCCGAGGCCGGGCATGCGCACCGGTTCGAGCTCGCGGACCGGTCCGAGGTCGAGGCCGGTGCCGGCCAGCAGGCCGGTGACGTGGGCGGCGATGGCCAGGGACGCGGTCAGTCCGGTGGAGCGGATGCCGCCGACGGTGACGTACGCCTGCTCGGGGTGGGCGGCGATGCGGTAGTCCTCGTGCCCGGTGGCCGCGCGCAGCCCGGCGTAGACGGCAGTGACCTCCTCGTCGAGCAGGGCGGGCAGGATGCGGCGGCCCTTGTCCCGCAGCAGGGCCAGCCCGTCGGCGGTGGACTCGGTGGCCCGCTTGTCGGGGAGGTCCTCGGCGGTGGGTCCGAGCAGGACGTTGCCGTAGACGGTGGGCGCGACGAGGACGCCCTTGCCGAGGGCGGTCGGCACGGGCAGCAGGATGTGCCGGACGAGCGGCCGGGCGAACGTGTCGTACACGAGGAGCTGGCCGCGGCGCGGGGTGACGGTGAAGTCCTCGTGGCCGAGCAGGCGGTCGAGGGTGTCGGCGTGCAGTCCGGCCGCGTTGACCAGGTGGCGGGCGCGCAGGAGGCCGCGCGAGGTGAGCAGGCGGTGCCCGTCCGCCCGCTCCAGCCGTCGCACGGCGGTGTTCAGATGCAGGTCGACGCCTGCGCGGACGGCCTGGGTGGCGTAGGCGAGGGTGGTCGTCCAGGGGCAGACGATGCTCTCGCCGGGGACGTGCAGGGCACCGAGCGCGCCCGGGCCGAGGTGCGGTTCACGGGCGTACAGGTCGTCGGGGCCGATCAGCCGGGTGTCGTGGCAGGCGTTGCGCTCCGCCTTCCCGGCCAGCCGCGGCAGGGCGGCCAGTTGGTCCTCGTCCCAGGCGACCAGCAGGGCGCCGGTCCGCTCGACGGGGATGCCGGACTCGGCCGCGTAGGCGCCGAGCCGCTCGTACCCCTCGCGGACCAGGCGGGCCTCCAGCGTGCCGGGGGTGGCGTCGAACCCGGTGTGCAGGATCGCGGTGTTGGCCTTGGAGGTGCCCTGGCCGACGTCGTCCTGGGCCTCGACGAGGGCGACGCGCAGGCGGGGCCGGCGGGCGAGTTCGCGGGCGAGGGCGCAGCCGACGACGCCGGCGCCGACGATCGCGACGTCGTACGGGGCCGTGGGCAGCGGCCCCTGAGCCGTGACCGTCATGAGCCGAGCAGGGCGGCGACGGCGGCGCGGAATCCGGCGCGGCGTTCGGCGGCCCGGTCGGCCGGGATGCGGGGCTCGTACACGGCGGCGGGCTCGAAGCCGGGCAGGGCGTCGTCCACGCTCAGGGCGGGGTCCGCGCCGAGCCGGGCGAGGGCGGCGGCGCCGAGCGCGGTGGCGTCGGGCAGGGCGGACACCTCGACGGGGCGTTGCAGCAGGTCGGCCTGGGTCTGCATGAGGAGCGCCGAGCGGGTGAGGCCGCCGTCGACGCGGAGTGTGTGCAGCGGGCCGCCGAGGTCGCCGGCGGCCGCCTCGGCGAGCTCGGCGACCTGGGCGGCGATGCCCTCGCACAGGGCGCGCACCAGGTGTCCGGGGGTGGTGTCGAGTCCGAGTCCGGTGAGGGAGCCGCGCAGGTCGCCGCGCCACCAGGGGGCGGCGAGCCCGGCGAGGGCGGGCACGAAGGTGACGCCGCCGCTGTCGGGGACGCTCCCGCCGACCGGGTCGAGGTCGGCGGCGGAGGAGATGACGCCCATGCCGGTGAGCCAGCGGACGGCGGAGGCGGCCGTGTAGACCTGTCCGTCGAGGCAGTAGCTGGTGCGTCCGGCGAGCCGCCACGCGACACAGCTGACCAGGCCCGAGGTGCCGCGCCGGGGGCGGTCGCCGGTGTGCGCGAGCAGGAACGCACCGGTGCCGTAGGTGCACTTGGCGGCGCCGGGTCCGGTGACGCGCTGGGCGAGGAGGGCGGCCTGCTGGTCGACGATCAGGCCGGTGAGCGGGATCTCGGGGCCGAACGCCGTGGTGGTGCCGACCGGCCCGGCGGTGTCGGTCACCTCGGGGAGGCGTTCACCGGCCAGGCCGTACAGGTCGAGGGCGCGCGGGGACCAGGTGGTGCGGTCCAGGTCGAGCAGCTGGGTGCGGCCGGCGGTGGCGGCGTCGGTGACGAAGGCGCCGGTGAGGCGGTGCACCAGCCAGGCGTCGGAGGTGGTGACGACGCCCTCGCGGGTGAGCCGGCGGCGGATCCAGGCCTGTTTGGGCGCCGCGAAGTACGGGTCGAGGGGCAGCCCGGTCAGCTGCCGCAATTCCTCGGCGTGCTCGGCGAGTTCGGCGCACACGGTCGCGGCGCGCCGGTCCTGCCACACCAGGGCGTCGGTCAGTGGGCGGCCGGTGGCCGGGTCCCAGGCGAGGACGGTCTCGCCCTGGTTGGCGAGGCCCAGCGCCACGACGTCCTCACCGGCGTCGGCGAGCGCCTGCCGGCCGGCGTCGACGACCGAGTCGTACAGCTCGGCGGGGTCCACCTCGACCAGCCCGCCGGCCGGGTAGCGGGGGCGCACCTCGGCGAAGCCGGAGCCGAGGACGCCGCGCTCCGGGCAGACGACCAGGGCCTTGGTGCCGGACGTGCCCTGGTCGACGGCGAGCACCGGACCCGTCATCGCCCACTCCCCCGCTCCGCCCCGAAGATCACCGCGCCAGCCTGCCGCCGTGCCGTGCCCGGCGTCAAGGACTGGACCGGCCCTCAACTTGCCTGACTAAGTAGTTCAGTTGGCAACAATGGTGAGGGCGGAAGCTCCCCCTCTATAGTGACCGCCGACCGCGTGGACACGCCAAACCCCGCCCACAGGAGGGCTGTTGCTACCTCATTCCGCCGGCTCGCCCGTGTGCCCGTGGCCCGGAGCGGACGGCTGATGGCCAGAGACGGAGCACGCCCCTCCTACGACCCCGCCGGCCCCGACCACGCCCTGCGCGCCGCGCTCCAGGACCTGCGCACCGGCCGCTGGATGGCCATGCGCGCCCTGCTCGCGGACACCGTCGAGGGGTGGCGGTGGACCCAGCGCACCCAGGTGCTCGCGGCGGCGGCGGCCGGCACCGACGTGGTGCGGGCCTGGCTCGCGGAGGAGCCGGGCAGCGTCCACGCGGCGGTGATGCACGCCCGGGTCTGTGTCGAGCGTGCGCTGCGGGCCCAGCGCGAACGGCACCGCCGCACCCACGAGTTGTGGATCGAGGCCTGGGACGCGGCCCAGTCCGCCTCCCGGACCGCCCCGCACGACCCGGTGCCCTGGGTGTGCCTGCTGGCGCTGGCCCAACTGGACCCCGGACAGAGCTGGGAGGAGCACCGGGCCGCCGCGCCCGAGCCGATGCTGCCACCGGGCCCCTGGGGGCTGCTGGCCGAGGCGGGCAAGCGCGACCCCCACAGCCGCGAGGCCCACCACCGGATGCTGCAGTTCCTGTACGTGCGCGGCGGCTCGGGCCGGCTCGCGGAGGCCTCCGCGTACGCCCAGTGGGCCGCCGCGCAGGCCCCGCCCGGCTCGGCGCTGCACCTGCTGCCGCTGTACGTCCGCGTGGAGCGCTACCGGCGCGCCAGCGGGCACGACGCGGCGCTGGACCTGCACTGGGTGGCGGAGGACGCCACCCGGGAGGCGCACCGGGCGCTGCTCTCCTGGTTCGAGCACACCGCACCCGCCGAGCGGGCGCTGCCGGACCTCAACCACCTGGCGCACGCCCTGTGGGGCTCGCTGCGGTTCCCGGACGCGGCCCGGGTGTTCGACGCGATCGGGCCGTACTACACGCCCCCGCCCTGGATGTACCGCACCCCGGACCGCGACCGGGGTGTGGAGGTCTTCCTGCAGGCCCGCGACCGGTGCCGGGCCGCCGCCGACGGCTCACGCTCCTGAACGTCCCCCGTTCTCACCCCCCTTGGTCCCCGGAGGTCCCGCATGTCCCGCACCCCCGAACCCACGCCCTCCCCCGGCCTGCCACCGCAGGACGAGGAGCAGCGGCTGCGCGAACTCGGCTACCGGCCGGTGCTGGCCCGCCGCATGGGCGGCTTCGGCAACTTCGCGATCAGCTTCTCGGTGATCTCGATCCTGTCCGGCTGCATGACCCTGTACGGCTTCGGCCTGAACACCGGCGGGCCCGCCGTGATGCTGTGGGGCTGGGCCGGGGTCGGCCTGTTCGTGCTGTGCGTCGGTCTCGCGCTCGCCGAGGTCACCAGCGCGTATCCGACCTCCGGCGCCCTGTACTACATGGCGGACCGGCTCGGCGGCCGGCGCTGGGGCTGGTACACGGGCTGGCTGAACCTGCTCGGCCTGCTCGGCGCGATCGCCGGCATCGACTACGGCGCCGCCCTGTTCACCGGCGCCTTCGCCAACCTGCAGTGGGGCTTCACGCCGACGCCGGGCAGGACGATGCTGATCTTCTGCGCCATCCTGCTGCTGCACGCGGTGCTGAACCTGTTCGGCGTGCGCCTGGTCAGCCTGCTCAACTCGGTCAGCGTGTGGTGGCACCTGGCGGGCGTCGCGCTCATCGTCGGCGCGCTCGCGATCGTCCCCGACCACCACCGGTCGGCGTCCTTCGTCTTCACGAAGTTCGTCAACGAGACCGGCTGGCACAATCCGCTGTACGTGGCGGCCGTCGGCCTGCTCCTCGCGCAGTACACCTTCTCCGGCTACGACGCCTCCGCCCACCTGTCCGAGGAGACCTCGCAGGCGTCGGTCTCCGCGGCCCGCGGCATCGTCCGCTCCATCTGGGTCTCCTGGCTCGCGGGCTTCGTGCTGCTGGCCGGACTGACCTTCGCCATCCAGGACTACGACGCCACCCGCACCACCGCCACTGGTGTGCCGCCCGCCCAGATCCTGCTCGACGGCCTCGGCACCGACGGGGCGAGCGCGCTGCTCCTCGTGGTGATCATCGCCCAGCTGTTCTGCGGCAACGCCGAGGTCGCCGCGGCCAGCCGGATGGTGTTCGCGTTCAGCCGGGACGGCGCGCTGCCCGGCTCGCACCTGTGGCGCAAGGTGAGCGGGCGCACCCAGACGCCGGTCGCCGCGGTCTGGCTGGCCGTCGCCGTGGCCTGCCTGCTCGCCCTGCCGTCGCTGTACTCGGCGACGGCGTACAACGCGGTGACCGCCATCAACGTCATCGGCATCACCCCCGCCTACGCCATCCCTGTGCTACTGCGGCTGCGCGCCGGCGACCGGTTCCGGCCCGGGCCGTGGCACCTGGGCCGGTGGAGCAGGCCGGTCGGCTGGATCGCGGTCGTGTGGGTGGCCTGTGTGACGGTCCTGTTCTGCCTGCCGCAGGCCTCGCCGGTCACCGTCGACACGATGAACTACGCGTCGGTGGCGCTCGCCGTGGTGCTGATCCTCGCGAGCGTCTGGTGGTACGTCGCCCGCCGGTCGTACGGCACCCCGACCACGGCCGCCTACGGCAGCGACCGTGACCAGGCCGAACTCGCCGAGGGCATCGTCTGAGCGGGGTGCCCGCGGCGCCGGTCCGGGTACGAACGGCCGCCCCGGATACGGCAGGATGAACGCACGCGCCGGTCACCGGAGTTCCGGGGCCGGCGCGCTCGTACATCCCGCACATCGAGCAGGTGACAACGTGACACGACCGCACATCCGTCGAGGCATCCATCCCTTCGGAGGTCACCGGTGAACCGCGCGCTGACCCTGGACGACCTCGTACTCGCCGGAATCGCCGTGGCGGCGGGCCTGGTGCTCGCCTTCCTCTCCCGCACCGTGCTGCGCTGGCTCGCGAAGCACGCCAAGCGGACCCGCTGGAGCGGCGACGACGTCATCGTGGACGCGCTGCGCTCCGTCGTGCCGTGGGCGGCGATCGCGGGCGGCGCGGCGTCGGCGGCCGTCGCCCTGCCGCTGACCCGTACGGTGCAGCACCACACCGACCAGACCCTGGAGGTGTGGCTGATCGGCGTGGTGACGCTGTCCGCGGCCCGGGTGATCGCGGGCCTGGTCCGCACGGTCACCCAGTCCCGCTCGGGCGTGGCCGGCTCGGCGACCATCTTCGTCAACATCACCCGGGTGCTGGTCCTGGCGCTCGGCTTCCTGGTGGTGCTGCAGACGCTCGGCATCTCCATAGCGCCCCTGCTCACCGCCCTGGGCGTCGGCGGCCTCGCGGTGGCGCTCGCCCTGCAGGACACGCTCGCCAACCTCTTCGCGGGCATCCACATCCTCGCCTCCAAGACCGTGCAGCCCGGCGACTACATCCGTCTGGGCAGCGGCGAGGAGGGCTATGTGGTGGACATCAACTGGCGGCAGACGACGGTCCGCCAGCTGTCCAACAACCTGGTGGTCATCCCCAACGGCCAGCTCGCCAAGGCCAACATGACCAACTACACGCACCCCGAGCAGCGTTTGACGGTGCTGGTGCAGGTCGGGGTGGGCTACGACGCGGACCTGGAGCACGTGGAGCGGGTGACGGCCGAGGTCGTCACGGAGGTGATGCGGGAGGTCGAGGGCGCCGTCCCGGACCACGAGCCCGCCATCCGCTTCCACACCTTCGGCGACTCCCGGATCGGGTTCACGGTGATCCTCGGGGTGGGCGAGTTCAGCGACCAGTACCGGATCAAGCACGAGTTCATCAAGCGCCTGCACCGCCGCTACCGCCAGGAGGGCATCAGCATCCCGTCCCCCGCCCGCACGGTGACGCTGCAGCAGGCAGGAGCGGTGGTGATCCCGCAGCAGCGGAGCGCCGAGGACACGACGCCGGCGACCGCACCGGCCGACCGGCACGGCCACTGACCGCCCGATCCCGGCCCGGGGGCGGGCGTCCGGCCGGCACACCGCCCCGGCGTGCCGCCCCGCCCACCCGAGGCGGCCGGCCGGGAAGCGGGCCCGAGGACTTACCTCCCCGCCGACCGGGCCGGCCGAGCCGGTCCCGGGTGTCCCGCGTCCCGGCCGGCGCGGCGGGAGCTTCCGTCCTCCGGACGTCCCGAGCCGCACCTCTCGTCCTCCGGTCCGCCGAGCCCTCGCCATGTCCGACAGGGACGACGGCCGCCGCCCGCCCCGCGGCGAGGGCGGAGCGAGCGATGACACCGCCGCCGTCGACCCGCAGGGGCACACCGGCACGGGGCCGGGCGTGCGGGTCGGCCTCCGGGCCGCGCCAAGGGGCGGTCGGGGCGCCGGTGAGGCAGCCGTGTCCGACAGGCACGACAGCCGCCGCCCGCCCCGCGGCGAGGGCGGAGCGAGCGATGACACCGTCACCGTCGACCCGCAGAGGGACACCGCCACGGGGCCGGGCGTGCGGGTCGGCCTCCGGGCCGCGCCAAGGGGCGGTCGTGTGCGGACCCCGGCCGGGGGCGGCGCGGGGCCCGTGGGTGGTGCGGGGGCTGCGGAAGCCGGCGGCGCTGTCGGCCCGGGGGCGGTCAGGCCGAGGCGCGGGGCGCGCCACCGGGTGACGTGGACGCCGCCGGTCCCGGCGGGCTCTGGGCGGCCTCGCCTCCCTGGACCACGCAGAGGGCCCAGATGATGAACCCGGACAGGGCGATCATCACGACCGACCACACCGGGTAGTACGGCAGCGAGAGGAAGTTGGCGAGGATCACCAGCCCGGCGATGCCCACGCCGGCGACGCGCGCCCACATCGACGGCCCGAACAGCCCGAAGCTGACGATCACCGCGAGCGCGCCGAGCACCAGGTGGATCCATCCCCAGGTCGTCAGGTCGAACTTGAACACGTAGTTGGGCGTCGTGACGAAGACGGCGTCCTGGGCGATCGCCATGATGCCCCGGAACACGCTGAGCAGCCCCGCGAGCAGCAGCATGACGCCCGCGAAGGACGTCAGGCCGCCCGCCCACGCCTGCTTGGCGCCGTGCGTGCGGGCGCCGGTGGTGTGCGTCGTGGCCATGGGAGGACCTCGATTCGTGTCGGTGGAGGCGGTTCAGCGGCCGGTGGAGGTGGGCACGTCGGCGGAGCGCCCGGCCGCACCGGTCTCGCTGAGGACCAGTTCCTTCGCCCGGCGGAACTCGTCGTCCGTGATCTCGCCGCGCGAGCGCATACCGGACAGCTTGGCGAGTTCGTCGGCGCTGGTGGTCCTGGCCGGAGCGGTCTGCGCGGTCTGCCGGATGTAGGAGTCGAAGGCCTCCTGCTGGGCCCGCGCCTGCGCCATGTCCCGCTTCCCCATGTCCTTGCCGCGGGCGATCAGGTAGACGAGGACGCCCAGGAACGGCAGAAGGATCACGAAGAGCGTCCAGCCGGCCTTGCCCCAGCCGCCCATCTCGTCGTCGCGGAAGATGTCGACGATGACACGGAACAGCAGGACGAACCACATGATCCACAGGAAGAACACCAGCATGGACCAGAACACACCCAGCACGGGGTAGTCGTACGCGAGGTAGGTCTGCGCGCTCATGTCACACCTCCGTCAGGTGGCGGGCCGTCGGATGCGCCGAGCCGGTCTCCGCCGTTCTCACCATGCACACGACGCGGCAGGGGTGCCCTCACCCGAGGCGGGTGAATGTGGGGGCCGCCGGACACGACGGCCCGGCGCCGCCGCGCCGGGTCACCCGGCGCGGGTGATCCCCCGGCCCCCGCGCGGGGCTGTGCTGTAATCGCAGGCGGACGGCCTGCGCGCGGGTCCCCGCTCGGGCCGGGCCCGGCGGCGGGGGCAGGCCGCAGGACCAGGAGGGTGCGTCATGACCGCGTCGGGTGCCGTCACCGTATCGTCGTCCCTGGCCGAGCGGGCGGCCGCCGGCAGGCGCGCCCGCGGGCGCGTCCCGCGCTCGGCCCACGGCACGTTCGAGGCCGCGCCGGACCGGCCGGACGTGATCGGCGTGCTGGAACGGCAGTCGGCCGACCGGGTGCCCGAACTGGTGCCGATCCGCTACGGCCGCATGCTGGAGTCCCCCTTCCGCTTCTACCGCGGTGCGGCCGCGGTCATGGCGGCGGACCTGGGCCCGCTGCCCGACACCGGGCTCCGGGTCCAGCTGTGCGGCGACGCGCATCTGCTGAACTTCCGGCTGCTGGCCTCGCCGGAACGGCATCTGGTCTTCGACATCAACGACTTCGACGAGACGTTCCCGGGCCCGTTCGAATGGGACGTCAAGCGGCTGGCGGCCAGCCTGGTCATCGCGGGGCGGGCGGGCGGCTTCACGGAGGCGGAGCAGAACGACGCGGTGCGCTCCTGCGTACGGGCCTACCGGGAGCGGATGCGTCGGTTCGCGGGCATGCGCACGCTGGACATCTGGTACGCACGGGACGACGCCGACCGGCTGCGCGACCTGCTCGCCTCCTCGATGGACGAGGCGGACAGGCGCCGTACGGCAGCGGCGACCGCGCACGCCCGTACCCGGACGCACATGCGGGCCTTCGCCGAGCTCACCCGGCGCACGCCCGAGGGCCGGCGGATCGCCGCGGACCCGCCGCTGATCACCCCGCTGCGCGAGCTGCGGGGCGGATCCCCGCGCGCGGAGGACAGGGAACTGCAGGCGCTGCTGGAGAGCTACGCGCGCACGCTGCCCGCGGAGCGGCGGCACCTGCTGCGCCACTACCGGGTGGCGGACCTGGCCCGGAAGGTGGTGGGGGTCGGCAGCGTCGGCACCCGGTGCTGGCTCCTGCTGCTGCTCGGCCGGGACGACGACGACCCGCTGCTGCTGCAGGCCAAGGAGGCACAGGAGTCGGTGCTCGCGGCGCACACGGACGGCGAACGGTACGACAACCAGGGCCACAGGGTGGTGACCGGGCAGCGGCTCATGCAGTCGGCAGGCGACATCTTCCTGGGGTGGACGCGGGTCGTGGGCCTCGACGGGCGGAGCCGGGATTTCTACGTACGGCAGCTGTGGGACTGGAAGGGCGTCTTCCGGCCGGAGAGGTGGGACCCGGGTCTGCTGAGGCTGTTCGGACAGGTGTGCGGGGCGTCCCTGGCCCGGGCCCACGCACGGTCCGGCGATCCCGTCGCCATCTCCGCCTACCTCGGGGGCGGGACCCGGTTCGACCGCGCGCTGACCCGATTCGCGCAGGCCTACGCGGACCGCAACGAGCGGGACTACGAGGCGCTGGGGGAGGCGGCGCGCTCGGGACGGATCGCGACGGCCGGCCGGTGAGCTCCCGACAGGTGAGCCCCTGACCCGTGAGTCCCCGACCGGTGAGCCCTCGACCGGTGAGCCCCTGACCGGTGAGCCCCCGTCACACCGGCGACTGCCGCATCTCCACGATGCGCAGGCCCAGGGACCGGCAGCGGTTCAGCAGCCCGTAGAGGTGCGCCTCGTCGATGACGAAGCCGAACAGCACCGTCTGGCCGGACATCTTCACGTGGTCCAGCTCCGGGAAGGCCCGGGTCACGGTCTCCGGCATGTGGCCGTCGATGCGGATCTCGTAGCGCATGGGCTGTTCTCCCGCCGCGTGCGTGCTGCGGTCTTCCGGTATTCCCTGCGATCCTGCTCCGCCCCGCCGCACCGGGCCTCACCCGGCGCAGGTGAGCCGGGCCCCCGGAACTCAGTGCGTCAGAGCGATCTTGAACGCGATGATGGCCAGCCCCAGCAGCAGATTGACCGCGGCGGTGCCCGCGACCAGGGGCCACGACGCTCCCGCCCGCCGTGCGCCGACCGCGGACCAGCCCACCTGGCCGGTCACGGCGACGGCGACCGCCAGCCAGATCGCCCCGGCGACGTCCAGCCCGAGCAGCGGGCTGACGGCGACGGCGAGGGCCGGCGGGACGGCCGCCTCGACGATCGGCCACTCCTCGCGGCACACGCGCAGCACGGTCGGCCGGTCCAGTGACCGTTGCGCGAGGCGGGCCCCGAACAGCTGGGCATGGACGTGTCCGATCCAGAAGACGAGGCCGGTGAGCGACAGCAGCAGCACCAGTTCCAGCCGGGGGAACTTCCCCAGGGCGCCCGCGCCGATCACCACCGACGCCGCGAGCATCGACCCGTACACCGCACCCGTGTAGTCGGCGTGAGCGTCGTGTTCGGTGCGGCGTTCCCGGACGGGGGCGCGGCCGGTCGAGGGCATCCCGGTGGCCTTTCCGCTCAGTCCACGGCGCCGGCCACGTCGGCCGGCTCGCCGTCCTGCGACGGCTGCGGGCGGCGGCGCGGGAGGGACGGCAGGTGCGGGGTGACCAGGAAGGTCGCGAGCGTGATCCCGCCGGCGGCCAGGATCGCCGCCCTCAGGCCGTCGAGCTGTGCCGAGGCGTACGCGTCCGTGAGGGCGTCGACCTCGGCGGGCGGCAGTCCGGCGCTCCGGGCGGCCGCGCGCACCTGGTCGGTGGGCACGAAGGTGATCCCGGCCTGCAGGCGGACACCGGTCTGCTGCCGGGTCCGGGACGACAGCTGGGGGTGGGCCTCCACTTCCGAGGTGAACGCGTGGGCCAGCGCGCCGATGAGTATCGAACCGATGAGCGCGGTGCCCAGCGCCGAGCCGAGGTTCTGCGCGGTGAACTGCAGGCCGCCGGCCTCGCTGCGTTCGGCCTCGCCCGCGCCGGACTGCACGACGTTGCCCAGCTGGGAGGCGAGCAGCCCCATGCCGATGCCGAGCACCGCCATCGCCCCGGCGAACTGCGCGTCGTCGATCGCCGGATCGATGGTGGCCAGCAGCCACACGATGGCCGCGGCCAGCGTCAGCAGGCCCAGCCGGACGACCCGGCGCGGCCCCATGCTGCGGCCGAGCCGGGCGGCGCCGAGGGAGGTGACGAGCATCGTGGCGGACACCGGCAGCAGCCTGAGCCCGGTCTCGAAGGCGTCGAAGCCCTGGACGACCTGCAGGTACAGGGGGATGGTGAAGAACAGCCCGAGCAGGATCAGGTTCTGGCTCAGCAGGGTGAGCAGACCGGAGCGCAGGGGCGGCCGGCGCAGCAGGGACAGGTGCACCAGGGGGTCCGCGCCCGCGGCCTCACGCCGGCGGGTCCAGCGCGCGAAGAGGGCCAGTACGGCCACGCCGGCGGCGACGACGAAGAGGGTGGGGGCGAAGCCGAGCACGGTGAAGGGCGCATTGCGTGGCTGCACCCAGCCCCAGGAACTGCTCTGCAGCACCCCGAGTACGCCCAGCCCCAGCCCGGCCGCCGAGAGGACCGCGCCGACGCCGTCCAGCCTGGGCGGCGGCCCGGTCCGCGCGGCCTCCTTGATCACCCGGTGGCACATCAGGACGACGGCGACGACCACGACCTCGCCCGCGAAGACGAGCCGCCAGGTCAGATAGGTCGTGACCCAGCCGCCGAGCAGCGGACCCACCGCGATGCCGGCCCCCGCCAGTCCGCCGATCACCCCGTAGGCGACGGCCCGGTCCCTGCCGCGGTAGGTCTCGGCGACCAGGGCCGCCATGGCGGGCAGCACCATCGCGGCGCCGAGTCCCTCGATCACCGACCAGCCCAGAGCGAGCACCCACAGGGTGGGCGCCACGGCGGTGAGGGCCGAACCGGTGCCGTAGACGATCAGGCCGAGCAGGAACAGCCGGCGGCGGCCGTGGATGTCGCCCAGCCGGCCACCGATGATCATGAATGCGGCCATGACCAGCGCGTACAGCGTGATGACGGCCTGGATGGCGGTGACCTCGGTGTCGAAGTCCTCCACCAGCCGGCTGATGGAGACGTTCATGACCGACGTGTCCAGGACCATCAGGAACTGGGCCGTCCCCAGGACCATCAGGGCTCGCCAGCGTCCCACGGTGTCCACCACCTCCCCCGTGTTCCCGGGCCCTCGCACGGCCCCGTCGACGGCGGCCTCCCGGTGTCTCCGGCCGCCCCCCTCATGCAAGCGCCGGGTCCGCCGTCCGCGCCTCACCCGTCACGGGGGAACCCGCGGGCGCGGGTCCTTCCCCCCGCCCGGTGCGCCGCCCGTTACGTGTGCGGGCCCTCGCGCCGCATGGTGCACTGGTAGGGCAACGGGGGGCGACGAGCGTCGGCCGCGGGCCGCTGCCGGGGGGCGCCGGGCGGGCCTGGTACGGCTCCCACGCGTCTCGTGAGGAGAATCCATGGACAGCGTCGAAGAGATGGGCCCGGTCGACTACCTGGTCATCGAGTTCCCCGGCAACCGCATGACGGGCGAGGCGTTCCCGCTGCTGGTCGATCTCGTCGACCGCGGCATCGTCCGCATCATCGACCTCGCCTTCGTCCGCAAGGAGACCGACGGCTCGGTCGTCGGACTGGAGCTGCGGGACCTCGGCGACGAGATGGATCTGTCGGTCTTCGAGGGGGCCTCGGCCGGCGTGCTCGATCAGAGCGACCTGGAGGAGGCGGCCAACGCGCTGGAGCCGGGCAACGCGGCCGCGGTGCTCGTGTACGAGAACCTGTGGGCCGCTCCCCTGGCCGCCGCGCTCCGGCGCAGCGGGGCACAGCTCGTCGCGAACGGCCGCATCCCGGTGCAGGCCCTGGTGGCGGCGCTGGACGCCACGGAGGAGACGGTGCCGCCCGGCGGCTCGGCGGTGGCCTGAACCGGCACCGCGCACCGCGCACGGACCCGATGGGAGATGACCGAACATGCCAGGACTGCTTCGGGGCGTCGCACGCACCGCCGTCGTCGCCGGAACCGCCACCGCCGTGTCCAACCGCGTCTCGCGGCGGCAGGCCGGCCGGTGGGCCCAGCAGGACTACGAACAGGAACGGGCGCAGTACGCCCAGCAGGCGCCACCCGCGCCCGCCGCGCCGCCGCCGCCTCCCGCCGCGCCGCCGGCCGCGGCCGCCGACCCCATGACCCAGAAGATCGATCAGCTCAAGCAGCTGGCCGACCTGAAGGCGCAGGGCGTCCTGACGGACGAGGAGTTCCAGAATCAGAAGCGCGCGCTCCTGGGCTGAGCCCCGGTCGTGTCGCGCCACGGTCTACGCTCGAAGCGGTATGACCGCATCGCCCGACCCCCGCTCGCCCGACCGCCGCTCCCTCGACCGGCGCCTGGACGCCATCGGCCGCCAGCCGTTCCGGGCCCGGTTCCACCTGCGCGGCCGGGACCGGGCGACGGCCGGGCTGAAGGGTCCGGCGACCCTCCGGTGGCACGCCTACGACCTGATCGCCAAGCGGCTGGCCCCGGCCGAGCCGTACAAGGACGGCAAGCAGACGCCGTACCGCGGGCACCCGGTCTTCGTCGCCCAGCACGCGACCGCCACCTGCTGCCGCGGGTGTCTGCAGCGGTGGCACGGGATCCCGAAGGGGCGGGAGCTGACCCGCGCCGAGCACGTGTACGTGGTGGACGTGATCTGCCGCTGGATCGAGCGCGAGATGACGGACGCGCCGTAGGGCCCGGCCGGAACCGGTCGCGGCGGCGCGCCGCCCCGTCCGGCCGGGACCCCTGTCGAGCCGGCCCCCGTCACGAGATATCTTGATGTCGAGCAATGTTGCAGACGTGGAGCGGAGCACCCGGTGACTGACTCGACCATCATCTACACCTACACAGACGAGGCCCCGGCCCTGGCGACGCATTCGTTCCTGCCGGTGATCCAGGCGTACGCCTCGCAGGCCGGTGTGCCCGTGACGACCCGGGACATCTCGCTGGCCGGGCGCATCATCGCCGTCTTCCCTGAGTACCTGAACGAGGACCAGCGCATCGCCGACGCGCTGGGCGAGCTGGGCGAGCTGGCCAAGACCCCCGCGGCCAACATCATCAAGCTGCCGAACATCTCGGCGTCCATCCCGCAGCTCAAGGCCGCCGTCGCCGAGCTCCAGGGCAAGGGCTACGCGCTGCCGGACTACCCGGACGACCCGAAGACCGACGAGGAGCGCGAGATCCGCGCCCGCTACGACAAGATCAAGGGCTCCGCGGTAAACCCGGTCCTGCGCGAGGGCAACTCCGACCGCCGCGCCCCCGCGTCGGTGAAGAACTACGCCAAGACCCACCCGCACCGCATGGGCGCCTGGAGCGGCGAGTCCAGGACCAACGTGGTGACCATGGGCGAGAACGACTTCCGCTCCACCGAGAAGTCCGTGGTGATCGCCGAGGCCGGCACGCTGAAGATCGAGCTGGTCGGCGAGGACGGCACCACCACCGTCCTGAAGGAGTCCGTGCCGGTCCGCGAGGGCGAGGTCGTCGACGCCTCCGTGATGCACGTCGCCGAGCTGGAGCAGTTCCTCGCCGCGCAGGTCGCCCGCGCCAAGCAGGACGGCGTCCTGTTCTCCGTGCACCTGAAGGCCACGATGATGAAGGTCTCCGACCCGATCATCTTCGGTCACGTGGTGCGCGCCTTCTTCCCGAAGACGTTCGCGCGGTACGGCCAGACCCTCAAGGCGGCCGGCCTGACCCCGAACGACGGCCTCGGCGGCATCCTCAAGGGCCTGGAGAACCTGCCCGAGGGCGCCGAGATCAAGGCCTCCTTCGACGCGGAGATCGCCGAGGGCCCGGCCCTCGCCATGGTCGACTCCGACAAGGGCATCACCAACCTGCACGTGCCGTCGGACGTCATCATCGACGCCTCCATGCCGGCGATGATCCGTACCTCCGGCCACATGTGGGGCCCGGACGGCCAGGAGCACGACGCGCTCGCCGTGATCCCGGACTCCTCCTACGCCGGTGTCTACCAGGCCGTCATCGAGGACTGCCGCGCCCACGGCGCCTACGACCCGTCCACCATGGGCTCGGTGCCGAACGTCGGCCTGATGGCGCAGAAGGCCGAGGAGTACGGCTCCCACGACAAGACCTTCGAGCTGGCCACGGCCGGCACGGTCCGTGTCGTCGACGCCGCGGGCACCGTGCTGATCGAGCAGCCGGTCGCCGCCGGTGACATCTTCCGCGCCTGCCAGACCAAGGACGACCCGATCCGCGACTGGGTCAAGCTGGCCGTCACCCGCGCCCGCGCCACCGGCGACCCGGCGGTGTTCTGGCTGGACGAGAACCGCGCCCACGACGCGCAGCTCATCGCCAAGGTCCGCCAGTACCTGCCGGAGCACGACACCGAGGGCCTGGACATCAAGATCCTGTCCCCGGTCGAGGCCACCAAGCTGTCGGTGGAGCGCATCCGCCGCGGCGAGAACACCATCTCGGTGACCGGCAACGTGCTGCGCGACTACCTGACCGACCTCTTCCCGATCCTGGAGCTGGGCACCAGCGCCAAGATGCTGTCGGTCGTCCCGCTGATGGCGGGCGGCGGCCTGTTCGAGACGGGCGCCGGCGGCTCCGCGCCCAAGCACGTCCAGCAGCTGGTCAAGGAGAACTACCTGCGCTGGGACTCCCTCGGTGAGTTCTTCGCGCTCGTCCCGTCCTTCGAGCAGTACGCGACGGCCACCGGCAACACCCGCGCCAAGGTCCTCGCCGACACCCTCGACCGCGCCACGGCGACCTTCCTCAACGAGGACAAGTCCCCGACCCGTCGCGTCGGCGGCATCGACAACCGCGGCAGCCACTTCTACCTGTCCCTGTACTGGGCGCAGGAGCTGGCGCAGCAGACCGACGACGCCGACCTGGCCAAGGCCTTCGCGCCGCTCGCCGAGACCCTCGCGGCGAACGAGCAGCAGATCGTGGACGAGCTGATCGCCATCCAGGGCAAGCCCGCCGACATCGGTGGCTACTACCAGGTCGACAAGGCCAAGGCGGACGCGGTCATGCGCCCGTCGGCCACCTGGAACGAGGCCCTGGCGTCCCTGAGCTAGCACCCGCGGCACCCGAGCCGCCCCCATGAACACCCCTCCGCCCCGGCCGGCTTCCCCGGCCGGGGCGGAGTCGTATCACGTCCGGTCCGACCCCTCGGTCGCGCACCGGACCACCGACGACACCCCCGGAGCCGCCCGTGTCCTCCTTCGACGTCCTGGCCGGTGACCCCGGCTCGTCCGTGCTGCTGCACGTGCCGCACTCCGCGCGGAACATACCCGCGGACGTGCGCGCCGGGATCGGGCTGGACGACGAGGCGCTGGAGCGGGAGCTGGACCACATCACGGACGCGCACACCGCGGAGCTGGCCGGGCGGGCCGCCGCGCTGGCCGGGGTGACCCCGTGGCGGTTCGTCAACCGGCTGTCCCGGCTGGTCGTGGACCCCGAGCGGTTCCCGGACGAGCGGGAGGAGATGGCGGCCGTCGGGATGGGGGCCGTGTACACGCGGACCACGCACCGGGACGAGCTGCGGCCCGCCGGCACCGACCCGGAGCCGCTGCTGGAGCGGTACTTCCGGCCGTACGCCGCCGCCATGACCGAGGCGGTCGCCGGACGGCTGGCCGCGACCGGGCGGGCCGTGGTGATCGACGTGCACTCCTACCCGACCGCGCCGCTGCCCTACGAGCTGCACGGAGGCGGGCCGCGCCCGCCGGTGTGCCTGGGCACGGACGCCTTCCACACCCCGCCGAAGCTGACCGAGGCGGCCCGCGAGGCGTTCGCGGTCTGCGGGGAGACGGGGCTGGACAGCCCGTTCGCCGGGACGTACGTGCCGCTGGAGTTCTACGGCACGGACGCCCGGGTCCACGCCCTGATGGTGGAGATACGGCGGGACACCTACATGGCCGAGCCGGGCGGCCCCGCCGGCCCGGGGCTCGACCGGCTCGCCTCCGCGCTGGCCGCGCTCGTCGACTCCCTGTAGCCCTCCGGCCGGAGCACTTGCGCAGGACAGGGGCGGTGCGGCGTACCAGGGTGGAGGGCATGAGAGCCGCGCAGAGCAGCACGCCCACCGGCCAGGAGCCGCCGCCACCCGTCCGGGACTGGCCCGCGCTCGACCTGGACGGGACGGGCTTCGACCCGGTGCTCGCCGAGCTGATGCGCGAAGGCCCGCTGACCCGGATCCGGTTGCCGTTCGGCGAGGGCTGGGCGTGGCTGGCCACCCGCTACGAGGACGTACGGCTGATCACCGACGATCCGCGGTTCAGCCGCGCGGAGGTGACCCGCCGTCAGGTCACCCGGCTCGCCCCGGGCTTCGCGCCGCGTCCGGGTTCGCTCGCCTGGGCCGACCAGCCGGACCACCACCGGCTGCGGGGGCCGGTCGCCGGCGCCTTCACGGTGGGTGCGATGAAACGGCTGCGGCCCCGGGCGCAGCGGATCCTCGACGAGCTGGTGGACGGGGTCGTCCGGGACGGCCCGCCCGCCGACCTGGTCGAGCGGGTGCTGGAGCCGTTCCCGCTCGCCGTCGTCAGCGAGGTGATGGGGGTGCCGGCCGCCGACCGGCAGCAGGTGCACGCCTGGACCCGGGAGATCATCTCCACCCACGGGGCCGAGGCCGCCGACCGCGCCAAGACCGGTCTGTACGGCTGGATCCGGTCGATCGTCCGGGCCCGCGCCACCAGCACCGACGACGACGTCTACGCGCTGCTCGGCAGCGCCGTGGCGCGCGGGGAGATCAGCGAGGAGGAGGCCGTCGGGCTCGCCGGCCCGCTGCAGACCGGCGGCGAGGCGGTCACGCACAACTGCGGGCAGATGCTGTTCCTGGCGCTGACCCGGCCGGAGCTGATGGAGCGTCTGCGGGCGCGTCCTGAGGAGCGCGGCCCGGTCCTGGATGAGCTGCTGCGTCACATCCCGCACCGCAGCACGGTCGGGCTCGCCCGGATCGCGCTCGAGGACGTGGAGGTCGCCGGCCGCCGGATCGCGGCGGGCGAGCCGGTGTACGTCTCCTACCTCGCCGCCAACCGCGACCCTGACGTCTTTCCCGACCCGGACGCCATCGACCCGGCCCGGGACCCCAACCCGCACCTGGCGTTCGGCCACGGCCCGCACCACTGCACCGGCGCGGTCGCGGCCCGGCTGCAGCTCGAGCTGCTGGTCGGCACGTTGCTGGACCGGCTGCCGGGGCTGCGGCTCGCGGTGCCGCCGGAGCAGGTGCGGTGGCGGCACAGGACGATGATCCGCGGGCCGCGGACGCTGCCCGTGACCTGGTGAGCCGTCAGGCCCGCAGCCACTCGGTGACGATCACCTCCGCACCGGTGAGCAGCCTGAGCGCGAACGGACCGGCCGGCGGGGTGTCACTGGTGAACCGGCCGAGGGAGTCGACGGCGACCGGGCGCGCGGTCCGCGGGCCGGCGAGCACCTCGATCCGCGCCGACTGCGGCGGCAGCACCTGCCCCATCAGCCCGTCCTCGGTGACCTCGACGTCGACGGTGACCTCGCCCGCGCGGAACGTCAGCATGCGCGGCGCGTCCGTGACGCCCCGCACCGGGAGCGCGTCCACGAGCGAGTCGAAGGTCAGCTCGGCGAGCGCGGCGTCGAGGTCGTGCAGCGCGTAGGCCTCCAGCGCCACCTGGAGCAGTTCGGCGGGGACGGGGTCCAGGACACCGGCCGCCCGCCGCAACTCCTCCTCCAGCAGCGCCTCTTCGGGCCCGCCGAGGTCCGGGGCGTCCGGCCCGGGCCGGGAACCGTCGCCGCTCATGCCGCACCCCGCGTGTCCATCCGGGCCCGCAGCCGGCGCAGACAGCGCTGGCGCAGCGGGCCGATGCTGCCGACCGCGATACCGAGCGCGGCCGAGATCTCCAGGTAGCTGGGCGGCGGGGAGGAGACCAGCACACGCAGCAACTGCCTGCAGCGCTCCCCCAGTCCGTCCAGCTCCTGCCACAGACGGCGGGCCCGCTCGGCCCGGTCCGCCTCGTCCTGCGAGTCGATCAGCCTCTCCTCCGGCGTCCGTTCCTCACTGGCCCGGTCGAGCACGCGCGGATCGTCGGTCAGGGTCAGCCGGGTCAGGCTCTTGAGCACCTTCAGGCACTCGTGCCGGGCGGTGCTGGCCAGCCAGGCGCCGGCCTTGTCGGGTTCCCGGATCCGGCCCAGGTGCTGGGCGAAGCGGAACCACACCGTCTGGTAGACCTCGTGCCCGTCGGCGTCGGAGAGCCGGTGGGCGCGCACGACCGACCACACCAGCGGGCTCATGCCCTCCACCAGCGCTTTCCAGGCCGCGGCGTCCCCGTCGACGGCGGACTGGACCAACGCGCCGACCTCTGTACGGTCCACGGCTCCACCCCTCGTGTACGGCAGGTCATCGTACGCCGTGGAGCGGAGCGTTCCGGCCCTCATGCGGGCACCGCGGGGGTCGGGAGCGGGACCGGGCGCCAGGTGGGCGGGCGGAGCACCGGGACAAGCGCCCCGCGCACCTCGGCGCGGTCGGTGGTGGCCGCCAGCAGCCCGGCGCGCGCGGCGCGCGGATCGCGCTCCCCGTGCGCCCTCATGCGGGCGGCGACGAGGCCCGCGACGACCGGGGTGGCGAAGGAGGTGCCGCTCCACTGCGCGAGGCCGTCGAACATCACCTGGTCCGGCTTGGCACCGGTGCTCTCCCGGCCCTCGCTCAGCAGCCCGGTGTGGCGCGGGTACTGGCAGGTGCAGGGGTAGGCGAAGCCGTACCGGCAGGTGTCGTAGGTGGAGTGCTGGTACACGTACGGCACGGGGGTGCCGAAGCCGGTGAGGGCGCTGGTGAGACGCTCGCCGGGGGCGTAGACCCCCACCCAGGGGCCGTGGTTGCTGAAGCAGGCCTCGCCGTCGCCGTCCGCGCGGAGCGCCCCGACCGAGAGCACGCTGTCCGCGTGGGCGGGCAGGGCGGCGTAGGCGGCGGGCCAGAAGGGCACGTCGCTGGCGTTGTTGCCGGCGGCGGCGACCAGCAGGGTGCGCTGCTCGCCGAGTTCGCGCATGAACGCGTCCAGGCCGATCAGGCCGTCCGGGTCGTCGCTGGGCGTGCCGGCGGAGAGGCTGATGATGTCGGGCCAGCCGCTCCGGTCGACGGCCTCGAAGAGTCTGGCGCCGAACTCGGACTCCAGGACGGCGCCCGCGTCGTTCAGGGTGCCCCGGACGGTGACGTCGGTGCCGGGGGCGACGGCCGCGAGGATCCCGGCGATGAACGTGCCGTGGCCGACGTACTGGTGGAGCACGCCGTCCCCGTCGGTCTCGGCGCGCTGGACGTCGCCCGTGGTGTGGGCGAGCAGGGGGTAGGAGCGGTGGTCGTGCACCAGGCCGGTGTCGATCACGAGGACGCCGACCGCGGTGTCCGGGTCGTGACCGCCGTCCGCCGGGGCGGGGTTGGGGCTCTGCGTGCGCGGGACGGGTACCGGTTCGTCGCCGGGGCAGGCGTTGACCGCGATGTGCACCACGTGGTTGCGTCCGACCAGCCGGCGCCCCGCGCGTCCCTCGGCCTCCCGCAGGGCGCGCAGGGCGTGCGGGACGGCGTCCTCGCCCCCGGCCGGGTCGGCGATCCGGATGCGGGTGACGCCGGTGCGGTGGGCCGGCGGGCTCACCCGCCCCACGTGGTCCGGGAGGAGGCCGGCGGTGGCGGTGAAGTGGGCGCGTACGGCGTCCTCGACGACCCGGGCCTCCTCGCCGTCGCGGGCGAGGACGACGCCCCTCTCGTAGAGGAGTTGAGTGTCCTCCCGCGGTCCCATCGTCAGGGGGACCTCGGGCAGGGAACGCTGGATGTGGTCGAACTGCTCGTGGAATCGCTGTGGTGCCATGGCGTGTCCTCCCCCTGGAGACGGTGTTCGGCAGTGAGAGCCGCGGGGCCACCGTCTGATACAGCAGGCCACTACCATGCGAGGCGTGACAGCGGGAAGCGAGTCGGTTCTCGAACTGCTGCCCATGGTGTTCGCCGACCCGGGCGAGGCCCGGGCGCGCGCGGAACAGGTCCTGCGGGCCGGTCCGCCGCCGCTGCACGCCAGCGTCGCCCACCAGGTGCTCGGCATCTGGCAGCGGGACTTCGGCGACCTCAGGATCGCGCTGCGGCATCTGCGCCGGGCCCGGTCCCTCGCCGCGCGCGCCGACTCGGCCGACCGGGAGGCGGACGTGCTCGCGACCCTGGGGGTCGCACTGGTGCACGCGGGGCGCACGCGGCAGGGGCTCGCGTCGTTCGAGCGGGGGGTCGCGCGCGGCAGCGGGCACACGCGGGCCCGGGTGCTGTTCCGGCGGGCCTACGTGTGGTGGGTGCTGGGGCGTCACCCGGAGGCGCTGGAGGACGTACGGCGGGCGCTGCCGGTGCTCAGACAGCTCGCCGACGACATCTGGACCGCGCGGGCGCTGACCCTGCGGGCGACGGTGCATCTGGCGCTCGGCGCGGTGGACCGTGCGGTCGCGGACTTCACGGCGGCGGAGCGGCTGTGGGAGACCACCGGCCAGGAGCACGACAAGGCCGACGTGGTGGAGAGCCGGGGCCTGGCCGCGTTCCGGTCCGGGGACATCCCGGTGGCGCTGCGGCTGCTGGACGAGGCCGAGGAGCGGTACGCGAAGCTCGGCACCCCGACGTACATGCTGTCCCTGCGGCGCTGCGAGGTGCTCAGGGCGGCGGGGCTCGCCCCGGAGGCGCTGGCCGAGGCGGACGCGGCGATCGCGCTGCTGGACCGGATCGGCGGGCAGTCCACCCGGAAGGCCGAGCTGCTGCTCGCCGCCGCGCGGGCCGCCCGGTCGGCCGGGGACGCGCCCACGGCGATCGCCCGCGCCGCGGTCGCCGTGCGGCTGTTCGCGGCGCAGCGGCGCGGCTGGTGGGAGACCCATGCCCGGCTGGTGCTGATCGAGGCGCGGGTGGCGGCCGGTCGCCGGTCCGGGCGGATGGTCGCGGACGCGGCGGCGGTCGCCGAGCGGCTGACCGCCTTCGGCTCACCGGCCGCGCCGGAGGCGTCGCTGCTCGCGGGCCGGATCGCGCTCGCCCTGGGCCGGACGGCGGACGCCGAACGGCATCTGGCGGTGGCGGCGCGCAGCCGGCACGGCGGGCCGCCCGTCCCCCGGGTCTCGGGGTGGGTGGCGCAGGCGCTGCGGGCGCGGGCGGCCGGGTCCCGGCGGGGCGTGCTGGAGGCCTGCCGGCGCGGCCTCGACGTCCTGGACGACCACCGGATGACGCTGGGCGCCTCGGAGCTGCGCGCCCACGCGACCGCGCAGGGCGCCGAACTGGCGGCGATGGCCCAGCAGGCGAGCCTCGCCCAGGGCGGTCCGCGGCGGCTGCTGGTGTGGAGCGAGCGGTGGCGGGCGACCGTGCTGTCCGCGCCGCCGACCCGGCCGCCCGCCGACCCGGCGCTGCTGAGCACCCTGACCGCCTACCGGGAGATAGCGGCCCGCGCGCAGGACGCCCGCCGGGAGGGCCGCCCGGTGCCCGTGCTGGAGCGCGAACAGCGGCGGCTGGAGAGGGAGATCCGCTCCCGCACCCACCACATGCGCGGCGCGGCACCGCACGAGGGGGACCGGTTCGACACGGGCCGGCTGCTGGACCGGCTCGGCGACGGGCGGCTGGTGGAACTGGCCGTGGTCGACGGCCGGGTGCACGTCCTGCTGTGCGGGCGGGGGAAGGTGCGGCGGTTCACGGGCGGGCCGCTCGTGGAGGCGGTGGCCGAGGCCGAGTACGTCCAGGCGGCGCTGCGCCGGCTCGCGCACCCCGGGGCGGAGGCGCGGCTGCCGCTGGTGGAGGCGGCGGGCCGGCGGCTGCAGGAACTGCTGCTGGGCGGGGCCGCGGCGCAGCTCGGCCCGGGTCCGGTGGTGATCGTGCCGCCGGGGGCACTGCACCGGGTGCCGTGGGCGCTGCTGCCCGCGCTGCGCGACCGGGTGCTCAGCGTGTCGCCGTCGGCGGGCAGTTGGCTGCGCGCCCGGGAGACCGAGCCGCCGCCGGACGGCCGGGCCGTGCTGGTGCGCGGCCCCGGCCTGGCGACGGGCGGCGCGGAGGTGCCTCAGCTGGCGGACCGCTACGGCACGGCGACGGTCCTGGAGGGCGAGGACGCGCAGGTGCCGCGGGTGCTGGCGGAGCTCGACGGCGCGGGCCTCGCGCACCTCGCGGCGCACGGCACGTTCCGCGCCGACAGCCCGCTGTTCTCCGCCCTGCGCATGACCGACGGACCGCTGATCGTGCACGATTTCGAGCGCCTGGCCCGCAGCCCGTACCGGATCATCCTGTCCAGCTGCGACACCGCCCGTCTGGCCTCGGTCGGCGCCGACGAACTCCTCGGCCTGGTCACGGCGTTGCTGCCGCTGGGCACGGCCGGGGTGGTGGCGAGCAGCGCCCCGGTCAACGACGCGGCCGTCGTCCCGCTGATGCTCGCCCTGCACAAGGGCCTCGACACCGGCCTGTCCCTGGCCGAGGCCCTGCGCGACGCCCGTGCCGCGCTGCCCGGCGACACGGTGCACCAGGCGACGGGCTGGGCGTTCGCGGCGTTCGGCGCGGCCTGAGGCACGCGGCTCACGCCGGCTCGCACTCCGGCAGCTCCACCAGCCAGGGCAGCGCCCCCCGGTCTCCCGTACCGAGCCGCGTGTACGCGCTGTACAGGTGATTGCCGACCGTCCGCACCGACAGCGTCAGCTTCTCGGCGATCTCCCGGTTGCTCAGCCCGGCCGCCGCGAGCGTGACGATCTGCCGCTGGCGCGCGGTGAGTTCGCCGAGGACGAGCCCGGCCAGCACCGGTGTCCGCGCGCCCTGGCAGCGGCGGGCGAGCGCGACCGCGCGGGTCCGGGAACGGCGTGCGGCGCGCGGGTCGCGATGGGCCCGTACGGCCTGCGCGTGGGCCTCGGCCGCGAACAGCAGGAAGCCGCGCTCCTCCAGGTCCCGCGCGGCCCGGTCCAGCGCGGCCCCGTCCGCCCGGGCGAGCGCGTCCGCGTGCCGTGCGAGCACGCTGCCCGCCGGCAGCCGCCCGGCGCACCGCTGGGGCGCGCCGAGGCGTACGGCGTCGTAGCGGGCGTAGACGTCGTCGCCCCCGGCCGGCGCCGACTCCCCGACGGCCAGTCGGAGTTCGTCACGGCAGTGCGCGTCCTGCGGCGTCTGCCGCAGCCCTTCCCGTGCCCAGGCCTCCGCGTCCCGCAGCTCGCCCCGCAGGCGCGCGTACCGGGCGCGGACGGCGGCGTACCCGGCCGGCAGCGCGGCGCCCTCAGCCACCAGCCACTCCCCCACCGGCGTCGGCACCGCCCGGACGTCCAGCTCCTCGATCCGCCGCAGGAGCAGGCGCTGTTCGGCGTCCACGGCCGGGCCGTGCGCGTCGGCCCCCCGGGTCAGCCGGCGGGCGCGCACCCGGCCGGCCGTGGCGCGCAGGGCCGGGCCGTACAGGGGGTGGGCGAGGGTGACGGCGCCGTCCCGGTCGTCGACGGCGATCAGCCCGTCCGCCTCCAGGCGTTCGAGGACGTCGAGGTCGAGGCCGTCCAGCGGCAGCGGTGACGGCTCGGCGAACGCGAGCCGCTCCAGGGTGTCGCGCTCGCCGGGGGCGGGCCGCCGCAGCAGGGGGGCGAGCCGGTCGCGCACGGCCGGGGTGACCGGCAGCGCGCCCCGCCAGGCCCGCTCCCCGGTGCCGGGCACCGGGACCAGCCGTCCACAGCCGCCGAGCGCCGCCACCAGGTCGCGCAGCAGCCGCAGGTCGCCCTGGCAGACGTGGTGCAGCCGGCGCACGGTGAGCGGCTCCAGGCCGGCCGGGGCGAGCAGCCGGGCGGTGTCCTCGCGGGGCAGCGGCGCGAGGGGAAGCCGGGGCAGCAGCTCCCCGGTCCACAGCCGGGACACCGCGCCGGGCGTGGGGAGCGCGTCCACCGCGGCCACGACCAGCCGGGTGCGTCCCTGCACGGCGAGCTGGTGGACCACGGCGGCGGAGGCCTCGTCCAGCAGGTGGGCGTCGTCCACGACGAGCAGCCGGAAGGCGGACAGGATCTGCACCGCGCGGTGCGCCGAGACGCCGTCGCGCAGCAGGTGTGCGAACGCCGCGAAGGGCAGGTCGCGGGCCTCGGGCGTGCCGGTCACCCGGGCGTGGTCGGTGCCCCGCACCGCCTCGGTGATCAGCCGGGTCTTGCCGTGGCCCGCCGGCCCGGTCACCACGATGCCGTGCCGCCCGGCGGTCAGCGCGCCGCGCACCAGCTCCAGTTCGTCCTCCCGGCCGGTGAACGGCCAGGGCGGCTCCAGGGTCGTCGCGTCCTGTTCGTAAGTCCTCACATCATCCGGAGCGCGGGTACTCAGGTTTGATACAGGGCGACTTGAGTAGCCCTCGACTCAGGCGCCCGGCAGCGGCGGAGGGGCACTCTGGCCGCACGACCCGACGCCTCGGCGGAGGGCGGGACCATCGGTCCGGCGCCGGTGGAGCGGTCGCGGACGTCACCTACGGGGGAGGTGGCGTCCGCGACCACGCCGGTGCTCACGGGCCGGCGGGTGCGGGTCCCGGGGGGAGGGCGACGGGTCTCAGGACGCGGCCCGCTCGGGCGCGGCGGCGGCGTCGGGGTGGGCGAGGCCCAGGTGGTCGCGCGGGGTCGTGCCCTCGTAGTCCGTGCGGAGGACGCCCTGTTCCTGGAGCAGGGGGACGACCTTGTCGGCGAAGGCGTCGAGGCCGCCGGGGGTGATGACCAGGTCCCGGATCGACCACTTGTTGGCCTCGGCGAGCTGCCGCCACTCGCGGGCGATGGCGACCGGGTCCCGGTACATCCGCACCTGGGCGCGGCCCCGGGAGATGTGCTCCTCGCCGACCAGCGGGTCGACGTCGGGCAGCGGGCCCTCCGGGTCGTAGGCCGACAGGTCGCGGTCCGGACGAACTCCAGGTGTTTGAGGGCGGTGGCGCCGCTGACCTGCTGCCGGCGCACCTCGCGGGCGAGCTCGGCGGCCTCGGCGTCGGTGTCGCCGAGGACGAAGGTCGCGGCGGGCAGGATGAGCAGCTGGTCGGGCCGGCGGCCGTTGCCGCCCGGCTCTCACCTGCGGGAAGCGTCCGGAGTGTCCGGGACGAGGCTCGCCCAGTCCAGGATCTGGACGGCGGCTCCGGCCGCCTCCAGGCCCTGGCACCGGCCGTCGTGGCGGCGGGCGATGCCGTCGAGGTCGAGGTGCGGGCCGAAGGCGGGGTGCGCGGTGAGACGGCGCGCGCAGGCCCACAGGGCGCGGTGGCCGGCGATGCGCTGCACGGCGGAGGCGTCGAGGTGGCAGCGGTGCACGGTGTCGAGCTGCACCAGGGTCACCCACAGGGCGACGTCGGCGGCGGTGAGCCGGCCGTCGACCAGGTGGTCCTCGCCGCTCAGCGCCCGTTCCAGCCGGCCCAGGGTGTCGAGGAGCACCTCCAGTGCGGCGGCCCGCTCGGCCGGGTCGGCACCGGCCCGTCCGGCGCGCTGGGCGGGCTCCTCGACACCCTCGGCGCACATGCGCTCGACGGCTTCGATCACGGACTGCGCGCCCCTGGGGTGGAGGCCGGCACCGCCGGCGCGCGGGAAGCGGTCCAGGTCGCGCAGGATGTCGGGGGCGTGGGTGCTGACGATGCGTCCGGACCAGTCGTCGCTGAGCACGGGCGCGAGGGCGGGTCCGGTGTAGTGGTGCGCGCTCGCCTCGTACAGCGGGCGCAGCGCCGTGTGGCCGCCGCCGGGACAGTCGGGTACGGCGGGCAGGAAGGTGACCGGACAGCTGTCGCCGAGGCCGAGGATGCTGTGCCCGACGGCGAGACGCAGCCCGTCGGGAGACGCGGTCGACAGATGGAGCCGGTAGCGGTGGGGCACGGCGTGGTGGCCGCTGCGTGCGTCCCGGCCGAGCCGGCCCCGGAAGACGGGTGCGCCGCGGTGGACGGACGGGACGGCGGCGAGCGGAGTGGTGGACATGCGTCTCCCCGGGTCGTGGACGTGCGGCTGGGCGCGCCGGCTGGCATCGCCGGCCGGCGGGCGGGGCTCGGCGCTCGGTGCGCGGAGCCCGGCTCGGTGCGCGGTGCTCAGTACTCGGCGCCCGGCACCCGGCGCGGAAGGCCGAGCGCGCTGCAGACGCGCAGCAGGTCGATGTGGCGGCGGAAGGTGAGCAGGGGTACGCGGGGCGGCGTCCGGACCGCTCGGCCGGGGGCCGTCTCCAGGCGCACCATGGTTCCCTACCTGTTCACTAGGCTTTGCTCCCAGGAGTGTCGATCCGGGCCCGTGCGGCGTCAAGGGGGCGTCCACGCCTGGGACTCCGGACGACGGACGCGGGTGGGCGACGACGACGCGGCCGACCGTGCAGCGCTCTCCTCAGAAGCAGGAACATGTGACATAGTACTGGCGTGGCGATGCGACTGACCTGCGATGTCGTGGTCGTCGGAGCCGGGATGACGGGTGCGGCCTGTGCCCTGTACGCCGCGCGGTCCGGCCTCGACGTGCGTGTGGTGGACCGGGGCCCGGTGGCCGGCGGCACCACCGGCGCGGGCGAGGGCAACCTGCTCGTCTCCGACAAGGAACCCGGCCCGGAACTCGATCTCGCCCTGCTCTCCGCCCGGTTGTGGGCAGGGCTGGCGCAGGAGCTGGGCGCGGCGATCGAGTACGAGGCCAAGGGCGGCCTCGTGGTCGCCTCGGACCCCGGCACCCTCGGCGCGCTGCGGGACTTCGCCGGCGGCCAGCGGGCCGCAGGGGTCGTGGCCGAGCCGGTCACCTCCGACGAACTCTCCTGCCTTGAGCCGCACTTGTCGCCCGGCATGGCGGGCGGGATGCACTATCCGCAGGACGCCCAGGTCATGCCGGCGCTGGCCGCCGCCCACCTGCTCCGCGCGTCCGGCGCCCGGCTGCACACGGGCCGCACGGTGACCGGGGTGCTGCGCGGGCCGGACGGCGCGGTGCTCGGGGTCCGTACCGACCGGGGGGACATCCACGCGCCGGCGGTGGTCAACGCGGCCGGAACCTGGGGCGGCGACCTCGCGGCGCTCGCGGGCGTCCGGCTGCCGGTGCTCCCCCGGCGCGGCTTCGTCCTCGTCACCGAGCCGCTGCCCCGCATGGTCCGGCACAAGGTGTACGCGGCCGACTACGTGGCCGACGTGGCCAGCGACTCGGCCTCGTTGCGCACCTCGCCGGTGGTGGAGGGCACGGCGGCCGGGCCGGTGCTGATCGGCGCGAGCCGGGAACGGGTCGGTTTCGACCGCTCGTTGTCGCTTCCCGCGCTGCGGGCGCTGGCCGCCGGGGCGATCGGGCTGTTCCCCTTCCTGCGGGGAGTGCGCGCGCTGCGCACGTACGCGGGCTTCCGGCCGTACCTGCCCGACCACCTCCCCGCAATCGGCCCCGATCCCCGGGCGCCCGGGCTGTTCCACGCCTGCGGGCACGAGGGCGCCGGCATCGGACTCGCTACGGGCACCGGGCAGTTGATCGCCCGGACTCTCACCGGGAAGACGGCGGAACTGGACCTCACACCGTTCCGGCCGGAGCGGTTCGACCCCGGCACGGACGGAGGCGACGGCCGGTGAATCCCCTGGAGTTGGTGCGGGCCCGGCCGGGCGGCGCGTTCACCGTCACCTTCGACGGGCGGCCCGTGCGGGCGCTGCCCGGGCAGACGGTCGCGGCGACGCTGTGGGCCGCGGGCGTGACGGCCTGGCGCAGCACCCGCGGCGGGGGCCGGCCCCGCGGGGTGTTCTGCGGGATCGGCGTGTGCTTCGACTGCCTGGTGACCGTCAACGACCGCCCGAACCAGCGGGCCTGCCTGGTGCCGGTCACCCCGGGCGACGTGATCCGCACACAGGAAGGGACGGGGCACGAGGATGGCTGAGCGACCGCACCTCGCCGTCGTCGGGGCGGGTCCGGCGGGACTCGCCGGGGCACTGGCGGCGGCCGCACGGGGCGTCCGGGTGACCCTCGTCGACGCGGCCGACCGGGCGGGCGGCCAGTACTACCGGCAGCCCGCCGCCGCCCTCGGCGCCCGCCGGCCCCGGGCGCTGCACCACCAGTGGCGCACCTGGCAACGGCTGCGGGACGGACTCGCCCGGCACGTCGAGGCCGGGACGATCAGCCATCTGACGGATCATCATGTCTGGTCCGTGGAGGCGCGATCGGCCGGCCTGCGGGTCCACGCCCTGCGCGGCCCCGCCCAGGAGGAGGGTGTCACCGTCCGCGCCGACGCCGTGCTGCTCGCCACCGGCGGCCACGAGTACGTGCTCCCGTTCCCGGGCTGGACGCTGCCCGGGGTTCTCACGGCGGGCGGTGCGCAGGCCATGCTCAAGGGCGGACTGGTGCTGCCCGGCCGGACGGCCGTGGTCGCGGGCACCGGACCGCTGCTGCTGCCGGTGGCCACCGGGCTCGCCGCGGCCGGGGCCCGCGTGGCCGCGCTGGTGGAGTCCGCCGAGCCCACGGCTCTGCTGCGCCGGACGCCCGCCCTGGCCGCGGAGCCCGGCAAGCTCGCCGAAGGCGCCGGGTACGCGGGGCGGCTGCTGCGGCACCGGGTGCGCGTCCTGGCCCGGCACACCGTGGTCGAGGCGCACGGCGGGGACCGGCTGGAGGCGGTCACCGTCGCCGCCCTGGACCGGGACGGACGGGCCCGGCCCGGCAGCGCCCGCCGTATTCCCTGCGACACCCTCGCCGTCGGCCACGGCATGCTGCCGCAGACCGACCTCGCCGAGACCCTGGGCTGCACCCTGTCCGGCACGGACGTACGGGTCGACGCCGAGCAGCGCACCGACGTGACCGGCGTCTGGGCCGCCGGGGAGACGACCGGCATCGGCGGCGCGGCCCTCGCCCTCGCCGAGGGCCACATCGCGGGGCGCTCGATCGCCGCCCGGCTGCACGGCAGCGTCCCCGACCCGCGCCGCTGGGCCGCGGCGGCCCGCACCAGGGCGCGACTGCGGGCGTTCGCCACGGCGCTCGACACGGTGTACACCCGGCCGTCGGGCTGGGCGGACCGGGTTCCGGACGAGACGGTGGTGTGCCGCTGCGAGGAGGTCACCGCCGGCGAGGTCCGCACGGCCGCGGGCCCGCTCGGTGCCACGGACCTGCGCGCCGTGAAGCTGCTCACCCGGGCCGGGATGGGCTGGTGCCAGGGCCGGATGTGCGCGCCCGGGGTGGCGGGCCTGACCGGCTGCCCGCTCACGCCGGGACGCCGGCCCCTCGCGCGGCCGGTACCGCTCGGCGTCCTGGCCGCACTGCCCGAGCCGGACTAAAACCTCCGGCCCGCCGAGGAACGGCATCCGGACCCCGGTGGTATGTCACACCCTACGAAATGGGAGACGACACATGACGCAGACCCCGCACCGACCCTGGCGTGGCATCCTCGTGGCCACCGCGCTCCCCCTGCGCGAGGACCTCTCCATCGACCACGACCGCTACGCCGAGCACTGCGCCTGGCTGGTCGGACACGGCTGCGACGGCGTCGTACCGAACGGCTCGCTCGGCGAGTACCAGGTACTCACCCCGGCGGAGCGCGCCCGGGTGGTGGAGACCGCCGTGGCCGCGATCGGCGGCGACCGGGTGATGCCGGGCGTCGCCGCGTACGGCTCCGCCGAGGCCCGCCGCTGGGCCGAGCAGGCCGCCGAGGCCGGGTGCGCGTCGGTGATGCTGCTGCCGCCCAACGCCTACCGGGCCGACGAGCGGTCCGTGCTCGCCCACTACGCGGAGGTCGCCCGGACCGGCCTGCCGGTGGTGGCGTACAACAACCCGGTCGACACCAAGGTCGACCTGGTGCCCGAACTCCTCGCCCGGCTGCACGGCGAGGGCCACATCCACGGCGTGAAGGAGTTCTCCGGTGACGTCCGCCGCGCCTACCGCATCGCCGAACTCGCCCCGGAACTGGATCTGTTGATCGGTGCGGACGATGTGCTGCTGGAGCTGGCCGTGGCGGGCGCCAAGGGCTGGGTGGCCGGCTACCCCAACGCGCTCCCGCGGGCCTGCGTGGAGCTGTACCGTGCCGCCGTGGCCGGGGAGCTGACCACCGCGCTCCCCCTCTACCGGCAGCTGCACCCGCTGCTGCGCTGGGACTCGCGGGTGGAGTTCGTGCAGGCGATCAAGCTGTCGATGGACGTCGTCGGCCGGTATGGCGGCCCGGTGCGCCCGCCCCGCCTCCCGCTGCCGCCCGAGCAGGAGGCCGCGGTCCGGGCGGCCACCGAGAAGGCCGTCGCCGCAGGGCTCGTCTGACAAGGAGGCCGGTCCATGCGCAGCACTCTCGTCCTGCACGCCGTCGACTCGCACACCGAGGGCATGCCGACCCGCGTGATCACCGGCGGGATCGGCACCGTGCCCGGTGCGACGATGAACGAGCGGCGACTGTACTTCCGCGAACACCGCGACCACATCAAGCAGTTGCTGATGAACGAGCCGCGCGGCCACTCCGCGATGAGCGGGGCGGTCCTGCAGCCCCCGACCCGCCCCGACTGCGACTGGGGCGTGCTCTACATCGAGGTCTCCGGCTACCTCCCGATGTGCGGGCACGGCACGATCGGGGTGGCCACCGTGCTGGTGGAGACGGGCATGGTGGAGGTGACGGAGCCGGTGACCACGATCCGGCTCGACACCCCGGCCGGGGTGGTGGTCGCCGAGGTGGCGGTGGAGAACGGCGCCGCGCGCGGCGTGACGCTGCGGAACGTGCCGTCGTTCGCCGTCGCCCTGGACCGTACGATCACCCTGCCCGGCGGCCGCACCGTCACCTACGACCTCGCCTACGGCGGCAACTTCTACGCGATCCTCCCCCTCGACGCCTTCGGTCTGCCCTTCGACCGCGCCCGCAAGGACGACATCCTCGCGGCCGGCCTGTCCCTGATGGAGGCGATCAACGCCGAGGCGGAGCCGGTGCACCCCGAGGACCCGTCCATCCACGGCTGCCACCACGTCCACCTGTACGCGCCGGGCGCCACCGCCCGGCACTCCCGGCACGCGATGGCCATCCACCCGGGCTGGTTCGACCGCTCCCCGTGCGGTACGGGTACGAGCGCGCGCATGGCCCAGCTGCACGCGCGGGGCGAACTCCCGCTGCACACCGAGTTCGTGAACGAGTCGTTCATCGGCACCCGGTTCACCGGACGGCTGCTGGGCACGACGCGGGTCGCGGGCCGCACCGCGGTCCTGCCGAGCTTCACCGGCCGGGCGTGGATCACCGGCACCGCCCAGTACCTCCTCGACCCCACCGACCCCTTCCCGGAAGGATTCGTCCTCTAGCCTCACTCAAGCCGTCCTCTAGACTCCCCCGGTGACGCGTGACATGGCACAGAACACGCAGGGCGCGCAGATGCCCGCCCTCCCCCGCCTCGGTGGCCGCCGCAGCAGCTACCGCGAGCGGGTCGCCGACGCGCTGCGCGCCGCGCTGATCGCCGGCGAGCTGCGCCCGGGCGAGGTGTACTCGGCGCCCTCCCTCGCGTCCCGCTTCGGCGTCTCGGCGACGCCGGTGCGGGAGGCGATGCTGGACCTGGCCAAGGAGGGGCTGGTCGACACGGTGCCCAACAAGGGCTTCCGGGTCACCGCCGTCTCCGACCGGCAGCTGGACGAGTACACGCACATCCGCGCGCTCATCGAGATCCCGACGGTGGTGGAGCTGGCCCGCACGGCCGACCGGGTGTCGCTGGAGGCGCTGCGCCCGGCGGCCCGGGAGATCGTCACCGCCGCGGCGGCGGGCGACCTGATCGCCTACGTCGAGGCCGACACCCGATTCCACCTCGGCCTGCTCGCCCTGGCGGGCAACGCGCACCTGGTCGAGGTGGTCGCCGACCTGCGGGGCCGCTCCCGCCTCTACGGCCTGACCGCCCTGGTGGAGGCGGGCCGGCTGCTCGCCTCGGCGCAGGAGCACCTGGAACTGCTCGACGCCCTGCTGGAGCGCGACGGGAAGGCCGTCCACGAGATCATGACCCGGCACCTGGGCCACGTACGCAGCCTGTGGGCCGACGGCACCCCGGCGACCTAGATGTATTAATCACGAGCGTTGTTAACAGGGCCGGGGTCTTGATCATGGCGAAGACCTCCGGTGTGGTGGAGGTGTCTAAGCTGCACCGCACACGGAGGTCTTCGTGTCCCACCGTAATGCCCGCCTGACCGTTCACGGCAGACGGATCCTGGTCGAACGCGTGCTGTCCGGCCGGCCCGTCGCGCACGTGGCGGCTGAGATGGGCATATCGCGGCCCACCGCCCACAAGTGGATCCGCCGCTGGCGGGCCGAGGGCGAGGCCGGGCTGCACGACCGGCCCAGCAAGCCCCGAACCACACCCCACCGCACACCACCCGCGGTCGAGGCCCAAGTCTGCCGTCTGCGGACCGACCGCAAGCTCGGCCCGGCCCGCATCGGACCGGTTCTGGGCCTGCCCGCTTCCACCGTGCACCGCATCCTGGCCCGCCACGGCCTCAACCGCCTGGCCTGGCTGGACCGGCCCACCGGAGCGATCGTCCGCCGCTACGAACGCGCCCGGCCGGGCGAACTCGTCCACGTCGACATCAAAAAGCTCGGCAACATTCCCGACGGCGGCGGCCACAAAGTCATGGAGCGCCGCCAGGCGATGGACAACAAACTCGCCACCACCGACCGACGCCGCAGTTGCAAGCCGGTGATCGGCTACTCGTTCATCCACTCCGCCGTCGACGACCACTCCCGCCTCGCCTACAGCGAGGTCCTCACCGACGAGCGCAAGGAAACCGCCGCCGGCTTCTGGCAGCGGGCGAACGCCTTCTTCGCCGCCCACGGCATCACCGTCGAACGGGTCCTGACCGACAACGGCTCCTGCTACAAGTCAAACCTGTTCACCCAGACGCTGGCCACGGCCGGCATCACCCACAAGAAGATCCGGCCCTACCGACCGCAGACCAACGGCAAAGTCGAACGCTTCAACCGCACCCTGCTCGACGAATGGGCCTACCAGCGGCCCTACCGGACGAACGACGAGCGAACCCAGGCCCTGGCAGACTTCCTCCACACCTACAACCACCACCGCTGCCACACCGCACTGGGCGGACACCCGCCCATCAGCCGCGTCAACAACGCTGCGGGTCAATACACCTAGACCGTGCGATGACGCTCCGGGCATGGCGGGCATCCGCCCCGGGCGCCGGACATCTCGCGGTGCGGACGCCGCGCCGGAGCATTTTTTGCACCATCGGGGCGTCCGGGCTGCACAAGAAACGGCGATTTTGCGGCGGGCGGGGGCATACCGGACCATGGCGGGGCCCCGGCGATCCCGGGACATCTGTTCGATGAGAGGCGCACCACCCATGCACGTCACCGGAACCGCTCCGCAGCCGGCTCCGGCCCCGGAACCCGTCGCGGTTGCCGTCGAGGACCCCCGCCCCGCCGGCAGCAGGCACGCCCGCCGTTTCGGCCTGCCCGTCGCCACCGCGCTGGTCATGGGCAACATCATCGGCGGCGGCATCTTCCTGCTGCCCGCGTCCATCGCCCCGTACGGGACGGTCAGCCTGGTCGCCTTCGGCGTCCTCACCGTCGGCGCCATCGCGCTGGCCCTCGTCTTCGGCCGGCTCGCCGCCCGTGACCCCCGTACCGGCGGCCCCTACGTCTACGCCCGCGAGGCCTTCGGCGACTTCGCCGGCTTCCTCGCCGCCTGGGCGTACTGGATCACCACCTGGGTGTCGAACGCCGCGCTCGCGGTCGCCGCCGTCGGCTACCTCGACGTGCTGGTCCCGGTCGCCGGCCACAAGGGCACCGCCTGCCTGGCGGCCCTGGCCCTGCAGTGGCTGCCCGCCCTCGCCAACTTCGCCGGCACCCGCTACGTGGGCGCCGTCCAGCTGGTGTCCACGGTGCTGAAGTTCGTGCCGCTGCTGCTCGTCGCGGTGGGCGGACTGTTCTTCTTCGACCCGTCCCGGCTCGGGCCGTTCAACTCCAGCGGTCACGGCGCGATCGGCGCGGTGTCCGCGTCCGCCGCCCTGCTGCTCTTCTCCTACCTCGGGATCGAGTCCGCCGCGGTCAGCGCGGGCGAGGTGCGCGACGCCCGCCGCAACGTGGGCCGGGCCACCGTCATCGGCACGGCCGGCGCCGCGCTGGTGTACCTGCTGGGCACGGTGTCCGTCTTCGGCACGGTCGCGCACGACCGGCTGGTGACCTCGACCGCGCCGTTCTCGGACGCCGTGAACACGATGTTCGGCGGCAGCTGGGGCGGTACGGCCGTCGCGCTCGCCGCGCTGGTCTCGATGACCGGCTGCCTCAACGGCTGGACGCTGCTCAGCGCCCAGACCCCGTACGCCGCCGCGCGGGACGGCCTGTTCCCGGCCGCCTTCGCCCGCCGCCGCCGGGGTGTGCCGACGGTCGGCGTCGGCGTCACGGTAGTCCTGTCCTCCCTGCTCACGGTGTACAACTACCTGTCGGGCTCGGCGAAGGTCTTCGACGTCCTGGTCCTCGTGACCACGTTCACCGCGACCGTGCCGTACCTGCTGGCCACCGCCGCGCAGCTGTTCCACCTCGTCTCGGGCCGCGCCGTGGACCGGGGACGGCTGGTGCGGGACTCGGTGATCACCGCGGTGGCGGCGGCGTTCTCCGTCTGGCTGATGGCGGGCGCCGGCTATGCGGCGGTGTATCAGGGCGTGCTGTTCCTGTTCGTGGGGATCCTCGTCTACGCCGTGATGGCGGCCCGGCGCCTGCGGCACCGGGAGGCATGAGCCCTCGCTCGCACGGCGGACGGGCGTGCACCACGAACCCGGCATGACCGAGGGGCCGTTCCGGATTGCTCCCGAACGGCCCCTGATCCGCGACTTCGTAAAGTCGGGACGACAGGATTTGAACCTGCGACCCCTTGACCCCCAGTCAAGTGCGCTACCAAGCTGCGCCACGTCCCGCCGCGGTCCCACGCGGGGTGTCCCGCGTGATCACGCAGGTCAACCCTACCGCACCGGTGCGGGTGCCCGTGTCGTCCCCGCGGTGACGGGGTCGGCCGGGCGGGCGGGGCGGCGGGCCGGGACCAGCAGGGCGGCGCCGGCCGCGGCCAGGCACAGGACGGTGAGCAGCGCCCAGCCGTGGGTGTAGCCGGAGGCGTGGGGCAGACCGGAGGGCTGGAGGCGGCCGGTGACCAGGAGGCTGGTGAGCGCGGCGCCGATGGAGCCGCCGATGGTGCGGATGTTGGCGTTCATGCCGGTCGCGGCGCCGGTCTGCTCGGGCGGCACGCTGGCCACGACGAGGGTGGCCATCGAGGCGTAGGCCAGGCCGATCCCGAGGCCGAACAGGCCCGCGACGACGGCGATCTGCCACTCGGCGTCATGCCAGAGGGTGAGGAAGCCGCAGGCCAGCGCGCCGAGCGCGGCGCCCGTGGCGAGCAGGGCCTTGGCTCCGACGCGGGGCTCCAGGCGGCCGGAGAGGACGCCGGAGAGGAACATCGCGAGCAGCATCGGCAGCATGAGCAGGCCGGAGGCGGTGACGCTCGCGCCGAAGCCGTAACCGGCCGTGGCGGGCGTCTGGACGAAGCCCGGCAGGAAGGACCAGATCGCGTACATGCCCGCGCCGAACAGCAGGGCGGCCGTGTTGGTCGTCCACACCGCGGGCAGCCGCATCACGCGCAGGTCGATCAGCGGATTGCGGGAGCGGGCCTCGGCCGTGAGCCACAGCGCGAACAGGGCGACGGCGGCGGCGAACAGGCCGAGCACCCCGGGCGAGCCCCAGCCCCACCGCCCGGCCTGGCTCAGCGGGAGCAGCAGGGCCACCAGCCAGGCGGACAGCAGTGCGGCACCGGTCCAACTGACCCTTCCCTGAGCGCGGTTGGGGGACTCGGGCACGTAGCGCAGGGCGATCAGGACCGTCACGGCGACGACGGCGACCGGGATCCAGAACAGCCAGCGGTAGTCGAGCGCGGAGACGATCGGGCCGGCGGCCACCATGCCGACCCCGCCGCCGGCGGCGATGACCGCGGAGAGGTTGCTGATGCTGCCGCTCACCTCGGCCGGGGCGAACTCGTCCCGGATGATGCCGAAGGACAGCGGGAACAGGGCGCCGCCGACGCCCTGGACGACCCGGGCGACGACGAGGACGCCGATGTTCGGGGCCAGCGCGGCGATGAGACAGCCCGCGAGGACGGTCAGCAGGACGGCGACGAGGGTGCGTTTGCGGCCGGCGAGGTCGCCGAGGCGGCCGAGGATCGGGGTGAAGACCGAGGCGGACAGCAGGTAGGCCGTCATCACCCAGGTCGCGGTCGACTGGGAGGTGTGCAGGGCGTGCTGGACGGTCGGCAGGGCCGGCGCGATCAGCGACTGGAGCATCGAGAACACGCCCGCACCGGTCGCGAGGACCGCGAAGGTGAGGCGGGTGGACGTGCGGGGCATGGCGGAGCCTCTCCGGAATCCGGGATGCGCGGGGTCGGGGTGTGTCGGGCGACGGGCGACGCGGCCCGTGCGACAGGGGTGCGGGGGCGGGCGCCCGGCCGGGTACGGCCAGGGCGGAGCAGCCCCCGCACTGCTAAAGTGGAGGTACCCCTCCACTGTAACGGAGGGATGCCTCCGGTTCAAGCGAACGGAGGCCTTCCTCCGGTTCGTCGAGCTCTTCCGGGAGGCAGCAGTGACGGCCACACCGTTCCCCGTCAGCGCGATCGTGGCGGCCCGCCGGCCGCACCGCAAGGACGCCGCCCGCAACTACGACGCCCTGCTCGCCGCCGCCCGTGAGGCGTTCGCGGAGCACGGCGCCGACGCCTCCCTGGAGGACATCGCCCGCCGCGCGGGCGTCGGCATCGGCACCCTGTACCGCAACTTCCCCACCCGCCGCGACCTCTTCGAGAGCGTCTACGCCGACGACGTCAACGCCCTGTGCGCGGCGGCCGTCGACGTCGCCGGCCGCGAGCCGTGGGAGGCGCTGACGGCCTGGCTGGACCGGTTCGCCGGCTACATGGTCACCAAGCGCGCGGTGCGCGAGGCCCTGAACGACGAGTCGGACATCTTCCAGGCCTGCCGCGACTCGATGTACGCGGCCGGCGGCCCGCTGCTGGAGCGGGCGCAGCGGGCGGGCGTGGCCCGCACGGACATGGACTTCGCCGATCTGCTGCGGATGGTCGCCGGGATCACGGCGACGGCGTTCGAGGACGACGCCCAGCGCGAGCGGGTCCTCGGGATCGCGCTGGACGGGGTCCGCACCGGCCGCTGACCCGCCCGCGGCCGCGCCCTACTTGATGAGCGCGTTCGCCACCACCACGAACACCCCGAGCAGCGCGTCCCCCAGGCCGACGAGGGCGGAGACCGGCCAGTTCCGGGCGGACGCGCGCGCGGTGACGACGCCCAGCACGAACAGGATCGCGATGTTGAGGGCGAACGCGGCCAGTTCGACGCCGTTGGCCGGCCACCACCCCCACCACGCGCCCGCGAGCAGCAGGACCGTGGGCAGCACGGCGGCGACGAGCGGCCACTCGCCCCGCACGGCGAGCAGGGCATCCCGGCGGCCGTGCGGGGTGCGTTCGGCGATGTAGTGGGCGTAGCCGTGGGCGAGCGCGGAGGCGACCGCGGTCACCAGCACCCAGGCGGCGTCGTAGCCGCGGACCTCCCTGGAGGTGTGGCCGTACTGGGTGAGCGCCGCGACCATCGAACTGGCGAGGACGGCGCCGTACACCCCGCCGAACAGGACGGCCTCACGCGTGTCCTGGTGCCGGGGCGGCGGCCGGCCGGCCGCCGTGGAGTCAGCCATGCTCCCCACGATCACCCGGCCCCGGCACCGCCGCCACTTCGTCCGGGGCCGACGAAGTGTCCTCCCACCAGGCCCGACGCCCCACACACTGTCGGCAGCCGGCCGGTGCGGACGCTGGCTAGGGTCGCTGCCATGACGCACAGCTTCGCGCTCCACATTCCGGACGCCGACCTCGAACCCGAGCCCCTCGACCCGGAGCAGATCGTCTCCGGGGACCCGGAGGTGACCGGAAAGGTGGTCTGGGAGTCGCCGGACGGCCGGCAGCTCCGCGGGATCTGGCAGATCACGCCGGGCGTGGTCACGGACACGGAGGCGGACGAGGTGTTCGTGGTGATCAGCGGGTCGGCGACGATCGAGGTCGAGGACGGGCCCGTGCTGACGGTGGGGCCGGGTGACATGGCGGTGCTCCGCGCGGGCGACGTCACGACCTGGACCGTGCACGAGACGCTGCGCAAGGCGTACGCGATCAACCTGTGAGGCCGCCGGCCGGCGGCGGTCCCGTCGTGCCCCGCACCCGAAGCGCCGGCACGGTGAGGTGCACCAGCCCCTCGCCGTCCGGCCGCTCGAAGCGGTCCAGCAGACGGCGCGCGGCCCGCCGGCCCATCTCGTGCGGGGCGGCGTCGACGGTGGTCAGCCAGAGGTGCCGCAGCCGGGAGACGCCGGTGTTGTCGTAGCCGGCCACCGACAGGTCGCCCGGCACCCGCAGGCCCAGTTCCGCGGCCGCCGAGAGTGCGCCGATCGCGGCCATGTCGTTGACGCAGAAGAGCGCCGTCGGCCGCTCGCCGCGGCCGAGCAGGCGTACGGTCCCCCGGTAGCCGCCCTCCTCGGTCAGGTCGCCGGGCTCGACGAGCGGTTCGGCGCCCCGGGCCCGCATGGCGGCCTCGAAGCCGCGCCGGCGCAGCGCTCCGACCTCGCCGTGCCCCGCGAGGTGCGCGATCCGGCGGTGGCCGAGGCCGAGGAGATGCCCGGTGACGAGCCGGGCGCCCCGCTCGTCGTCCCCGGCGACGACGTCCACGCCCGGCGCCCGGTGCTCGTGCGCGCCCGCGACGACCACCGGCATCCGCCGTGCGAGGGCGCCGAGCGCGCCCGCGTCCGGGACCGTGCCGACCACCACCAGCCCGTCGACGCCGAGGTCCACGAAGGGTTCGGCCAGGTCATGGCCCAGCCGCCGGTTCAGCCGGGCGTCGGCGAGGAGCATGTGCAGTCCGGCGCCGTGCAGCAGCGAGTTCAGGCCGTCCAGCAGTTCGACGAACCAGGGGTTGCGCAGGTCGTCCAGGAGCACGCCGACCGTGCGGGTGCGCTGTTCGCTGAGGCTGCGGGCGGCCGCGTTCGGCCGGTAGCCCAGCTCGCGCACGGCCCGCAGCACCGCGTCCCGCTTCTCGGGCCGCACCCGTCCGGAGTCGCGCAGCACCAGCGAGACCAGCGACTTCGACACCCCGGCCCGTTCGGCCACGTCGCGGATCGTCGGTGGTCTCATGGGCTGGACCGTTCCACGGAGCGTGGCGCGCTGTCAAAGGGTTGACATGCTGGCCATGTCCGCACAAAGGTGGCCCGGACAGAGATTGGACCGGTCCAAAAAGGGGCTGCCATGGTGGACGAACTGGGAGTGGCCGTCGTCGGGTTCGGCTGGATGGGCCGGGTGCACACCCAGGCGTACGCCCGTCTCCCGCACCACTATCCGGACCTCCCGCTGCGGCCCCGGCTGGTCACGGTCGCCGAGGAGGTGCCGGGCCGGGCCGAGGAGGCCGCCGAGCGGTTCGGTTTCGCCTCCGCGACGCGCGACTGGCGCGAGGTGGCCGCCGACCCGCGCGTGCGGGCGGTCAGCATCACCGCGCCGAACTTCCTGCACCGGCGGATCGGGGTGGCGATGGCCGAGGCCGGCAAGCACCTGTGGATCGAGAAGCCGGTGGGGCTCACCGCGGCCGACGCCCGCGCGGTGGCGGACGCGGTCGCCGCGGCCGGGGTGCAGGGCACGGTGGGCTTCAACTACCGCAACGCGCCCGCCGTGGAGGCCGCCCGCGACCTGATCGCGGCCGGGGAGATCGGCGCGGTCACGCACGTGCGCATCCGCCTCCTCAGCGACTACGCGGCCCACCCCGACTCCGCGCTGACCTGGCGGTACGAACGGGCGCGCGGCGGCAGCGGGGTGCTCGGCGACCTGGCCTCGCACGGCGCCGACCTGGCCCGCTTCCTGCTCGGTGACATCGCCTCGCTCACCGCCGACACCGCGATCTTCGTCCCCGAGCGGGCCCGCCCGGCCGGCGCCACCGCCGGCCACGCCCTGGCCTCCGGCGGCGCCCTGGGTCCGGTCGAGAACGAGGACTACGTCAGCTGCCTGCTGCGCTTCGCCTCCGGCGCCCGGGGGGTTTTGGAGGCCTGCCGGGTCTCGGTCGGGGAGCAGAACGACTACGGCTTCGAGGTGCACGGCACCCGGGGCGCGGTGTTCTGGGACTTCCGCCGGATGAACGAGCTCGGGGTGAGCCGCGGGACGACGTACCAGGACCAGCCGGTGAGCACGGTGTACGTCGGCCCGGGCGCCGGCGAGTTCGCCGCGTTCCAGCCGGGCGCGGCCAACGCCATGGGCTACGACGACCTGAAGGTCATCGAGGCCGGCCGGTTCGTCCGCTCCGTCGCCGAGGGCACGCCGTACGGCGCCACGCTCGCGGACGCGGTGCACAGCGCGGCGGTGCTGGACGCGATGACGGAGTCGGCCGAGCGCGGCACCTGGGTCAGCCCGCGGGCATGTTGTACGGGGTGACCACCTGGACCGCAGACGGCAGCAGCGGGCCGGCCGGCGGCAGCGCGCCGTGGAAGCGCATCACCGCGTGAGCGGCCTCGCGCAGGTCGTGCCGCAGGTCGTGGTGGAGCACCGCGGACAGCCGGTGTTCACGCAGCAGGCGGGTGTTGTCGTGGTCGAGGTCGTGCGCCACGAACACCGCGCACTCCCGGCCGAGGTCGGCGAAGGCCCGCAGGGTGGCGACGTTGCCGCCGCCGATGGAGTAGACGGCCCGGATCTGCGGGTCGCGTTCCAGGGCGGCGCGGACGAGGTCGTACTGGGTGGCGTCCAGGCCCTGCCCCTCGGCGATCTCCACCAGGGTGCGCTCGGGATGCCGGGCGCGCATCACGCTCCTGAACCCCATCTCGCGCTCCTCCTCGTTGCGGAAGAAGCCGCTGCTGAGGCTGGTGAGGACATGGCCGGGGCGGTCGCCGAGCCACTGGCCCGTCAGGTAGGCGGCGGTCGCGCCCGCCGCCCGGTTGTCGCTGCCGACGTAGCCGAGCCGGCCGCTGGCGGGCAGGTCGGTGACGAGGGTGACGACCGGGATGCCGGCGGCGGTGAGCCGGCCGACGGCCGCGGTGACCTCGGGGACGTCCGGCGCCTTGAGGATCACGCCCTGCGAACCGCGCCGGGCGATCCGGTCCAGCGTCCCGACCTGCCACGCCGCCGGGCCGGTCTCGCGGAAGTGGAAGCGGGAGCGGACCACGGCCGGGTGCAGGCCGGGCAGTTCGGCCTCCAGGGCGGTGCGGACGGCGGTGGTGAACCGCTCGGGCGCCTGCACCACGATGTCGACCATGAAGGTGCGGCCGACCAGCCGGACCTGGGTGCGCTGCCGGTCGAGGTCGGCGATGGCCCGGCGCACCTCCTGGGCGGTGCTCTCCCGCACCCCTCCCCTGCCGTTCAGCACCCGGTCCACGGTGGCCTCGCTCAGACCCGCCTGACGTGCGATCTCCCGGATCGGGAACGGGTGGCCCATGGAGCTCTCCTTGAGGGGTTTTTGATGGCTGCCTGCTGGTTGTTCGAGGGGTTTGTACTGACAAGAATGACAGGGCTGCGCCGCTGTCGTGACCGCACGGTGCGTGGCTCCCGTGACCGAGAGAAGGACTCCGATGTCCGTCACCTCCGCGCCAGGCCGCGCCTGGCTGACCGAGCAGGACTGCGACCTCGACGCGTTCCGCGCCCTGGTGACGCGGACCACCGGCCTCGCCGGCCACCCGCATGCCGACTCGGTGACCGAGGGCGTGCTCGTGTACGACGGTGAGCGGCTGCGGACGGCCGCCGACCGGGACGCGGTGCGGGCCGAACTGGTGCGGGCGCTGGCCGACGGCCCCGGGATCGTCGTGGTCCGCGGCGCCTTCCCGGACCTGGCGGTGGTGGACCGGGTCACGGCCGTGTTCGAGGCGCTGATCGCCGAGCAGCGGGCCTCCGGGGCCGCCGCGGGCGACCACTTCGCCGCGCCCGGCGCCAACGACCGGGTGTGGAACGCGCTGGAGAAGACGGCCCTGTACGACCCCGCGGCGTTCGCCGACTACTACGCGAGCGAGGTGCTGGCGCTGGTCTCCACCGCCTGGCTGGGCCCCGGCTACCAGGTCACCTCGCAGGTCAACGTGGTCAACCCGGGCGGCGCCGGGCAGAGTCCGCACCGGGACTACCACCTCGGCTTCCTGGGTAACGCGGCGGCCGCCGCCTATCCCGCGCACGTGCACCGCCTCTCCCCCGTGCTCACGCTGCAGGGCGCGGTCGCCCACTGCGACATGCCGGTGGAGTCGGGTCCGACGCTGTACCTGCCGTACTCCCAGCTGTACGAGCCGGGTTATCTGGCCTGGCGGCTCCCGGAGTTCCGGGCGTACTTCGACGCGCACCACGTGCAGCTCCCGCTGGCCAAGGGCGACGCGGCCTTCTTCAACCCGGCGCTCTTCCACGCCGCCGGCACCAACCGCACGGCGGACGTACGGCGCACCGCCAATCTGCTCCAGGTGTCCTCGGCCTTCGGGCGCGCGATGGAGACGGTGGACCGGGAGGCGGTGGCGAACGCGGTGTTCCCGGTGCTGCTGCGGCGCAGGGCCGAGGGCGCGTCCGGGGCCTGGCTGGACAACGTGATCGCGGCGAGCGCCGAGGGCTACCCCTTCCCCACCAACCTCGACAGCGACCCACCGGTCGACGGTCTGGCCCCGCCCGCGCAGGCGGACGTCGTACGCCGGGCGCTCGACGAGGGGTGGACGCCCGGCCGGCTCCGGGCGGAGTTGCGGGCCGGCGCGGAGCGCCGGGAGAGCTGAGGGGCTGTCATGGGACTTCTGGACGACAAGGTCGTGCTCGTGGGCGGCGGCACCCAGGGCGTGGGGGCCGCGGTCGCGCGGGCCGCCGTGCGGGAGGGTGCCGTCGTGGCGGTGAGCGGGCGGCGGCCCGGGCCGGGCGAGGCGCTGGTGGCGGAGCTGACCGCGGCCGGCGGCGAGGCGCGCTACGTCCGCGCCGACCTCGCGGACCCCGAGCGGGCGAAGGGGGCGGTGGCCGCCGTCGTGGACGCGTACGGCCGGATCGACTGCCTGGTGAACTCGGCGGGGCTGACCTCGCGGGGCACCCTGCTGGACACCACGCCGGAGCTGTTCGACGCGCACATCGCGGTCAACCTCAAGGGGCCGTTCTTCGCGATGCAGGCGGCGGTCGCCGACATGGTGGCCCGCAAGGCGCCCGGCACGATTGTCAACGTCATCACCTCGTCGGCGCACGGCGGGCAGCCGTTCCTGGCGCCGTACGTCGCGGCCAAGGCCGGGCTCGCCGGGCTCACCCGGAACGCGGCGCACGCCCACCGCTGGGACCGGATCCGGATCAACGGCCTGAACATCGGCTGGACGGCGACGGAGGGCGAGGACGCCACGCAGCGCGCCTTCCACGGCGCCGGCGACGACTGGCGGGAGCAGGCCGCGGCCCGGCTGCCGATGGGCAGGCTCGGCCGGCCGGACGAGATCGCGGACTTCGTGGTCTTCCTGCTGTCCGACCGCTCGGGGGTGGTGACCGGCTCGGTGATCGACTGGGACCAGAACGTACTCGGCGGACTCGACTGACCCTCCCCGCAGCCCTTCTGCACTCTAGGAGCACCATGCGCATCGGAATCCTCGGCCTCGGCCGCATCGGCGCCTTCCACGCCGAGACCCTGTCCGCACTGGACGCCGTCGAGTCGCTCGTCGTCGCCGACCCGTTCGCGGACGCCGCCAAGGCCGCCGCGGAGCGGTTCGGGGCCGAGGTCGCGGACTCGCCCCAGGCGCTGCTGGCCGCCGGGGTGGACGGCCTGGTCGTCGCGGCGGCCACGGACGCCCATCCCGCGCTGATCCTGGCCGGGGTCGAGGCCGGGGTCCCGGTCTTCTGCGAGAAGCCCGTCGCCCGCACGATGGCGGAGGGCGTCCGGGTGCTCCAGGCCGTCCAGGGCCGGGACGTGCCGATCCAGATCGGCTTCAACCGCCGCTTCGACGCGGGCTTCGCCGCCGCGCGGGCCGCCGTGCGCTCCGGTGAGCTGGGGGCGCTGCACACGGTCCGCTCCACCACCCTGGACCCGGCGCCGCCGCCGGCCGCGTACGTCGCCGCGTCCGGTGGCATCTTCCGGGACTGTTCCGTCCACGACTTCGACATCATCCGCTGGGTGACGGGCCGTGAGGTCACCGAGGTGTACGCGGTGGGCGGCAACCGGGGCGCGGACTACATCAGGGAGGCGGGTGACGCCGACACCACCGGCGCGGTCCTCACCCTGGACGACGGCACCATCGCGGTGGTGTCCAACTCCCGGCACAACGCCCGGGGTCATGACGTCCGCATGGAGCTGCACGGCTTCACCGACTCGATCGCGGTGGGCCTGGAGGACCGGCTTCCGCTGCGCTCGGTCGAACCCGGCGTGACCTTCCCGGCCGGCACCCCGCACGACTTCTTCATGGACCGCTTCGCCGACGCCTACCGCGCCGAACTCGCCGCGTTCACGGAGGTCGTGGCCGGCACCCGGCCCTCCCCGTGCACGGTCGAGGACGCCCTGGAGGCCGGCTGGATCGCCGAGGCCTGCACCCTGTCCCTGCACGAGCACCGTCCGGTGACGCTCGCGGAGGTACGGCAGGCGTGAGACCGACGAGGCGGCGCCGGGCGAGCGGCCCGGCGCCGTCTTCTGTGTCTCAGCCGCAGTAACGGATGAGCCACTCGTCGGGGTTGTACGTGTCCCGGGCCGGGTCCGGTGTGGTCGCCGGCCTGGTCTCCACCGTGTCCTCCGGGCGTATCCGCTCGGGCAGCGTGCCGAAGCGGCTGCGGCGGGCGGCGGCCGCCTCGGCGGTGTCCTGCGTGCTCTCCCGGGGCTCGGTGCGCTGCGTCATCTCGTCCTCCCGTCTGCGCGGGGTCCCCCGTCATCATGGACAACGCCCGCGTGCAGCAGTTGGTTCCCGGCCACAGCCTGTCCGAATCCCTCACGGTTGCGCAGGAACCGGGCCGTGGCGCCGGGATCACCCCCGGTGACTCCGGCGGCGAGGGCGGCGGCACGGCGGGCCGCATCCCGCGGCCGGGTGACGCGCCCGTGACCGCGCAGACCCGGCCGGCCGGACGCCCCGCGCACGCGCACGCGGGGGCGCTCCCCCCGCCCGTGGCGGTGGGAGCGCCCTCGTCGGTGGGCCGGTGACCCGCGCTAGGCGCCGCAGGAGCGCAGGAAGCGGCGGGTGCGGACCGCGATCGGCAGGGGACTGTCCGGCTCGCAGGGGTACATGTCCTGCTCGACGATCGCGAACAGCTCCACGCCCAGTTTCTGCGCCGCCTCGAGGACGGGCCCCAACTCGGGCACACCGAACGGCGGTTCGCACATCACGCCGCGCTGCACCGCCGGCCCGAACGGCACCCCGCCCGCGACCACCTCGGCGAGGACGTCCGGGTCGACCTGCTTGAGGTGCAGGTAGCCGATGCGCTCGCCGTAGGTCTCGATCAGCTTGACGCTGTCGCCGCCGCAGTAGGCGTAGTGCCCGGTGTCCAGGCAGAGGTTGACCAGCTCGGAGTCGGTCGAGTCCAGGAAGCGTTCGACGTGTTCCTCGGTGTCGAGGTGGGTGTCGGCGTGCGGGTGGACGACGATGTCCAGGCCGTAGCTCTCCTTCACCTCGTGCCCCAGCCGCTCCATGCCCTTGGTCAGGTGCGCCCACTGTTCGGCCGTCAGCTCCGGCGGCTCCAGGATCTCGGCGGTCTTGTCGTCCCGCCAGAACGAGGGGATGACCACCAGGTGCCGCGCCCCCATCGCCCGGGTCAGGGCGGCGACCTGGCCGACGTGGGCCCAGGTCTCCTCCCAGACGGCCGGGCCGCGGTGCATGCCGGTGAAGACCGTGCCCGCCGAGACCCGCAGCCCGCGCCGGGCCACCTCGTCCCGCAGCCGCGCCGGGTCGGTGGGGAGGTAGCCGTAGGGGCCGAGTTCGATCCAGTCGTAGCCGGCCTCGGCGACCTCGTCGAGGAAGCGTTCCCAGGGGACCTGCCGTGGGTCGTCGGGGAACCAGACGCCCCAGGAGTCGGGGGCGGAGCCGACCCGGATACGGTCCAGCGCGGTGGGGTGGGCCATGATCAGGCGTTTCCTTCCGGGGACGAAGCCACGGGTGCGGTGAGGTCGCCCTCCTCGGGCAGCTCCTCCACATCGACGCCGCGCACCTGGGCCAGCTCGTGCTTGAGCGCGGCCAGTTCGGCGCCGCCGGCCATGTGGTTGGTCAGCTCCTCCAGGCTGACCTCGCTGCGGGAGGCGGACAGTTCCAGGGTGCCCAGGCGCAGCACGCTGAAGTGGTCGCCGACCATGTAGGCGTGGTGCGGGTTGTGGGTGATGAAGATGACGCCGAGGCCTCGTTCGCGGGCGGCGGCGATGTACTTGAGCACCACGCCGGACTGCTTGACGCCGAGCGCGGCGGTCGGCTCGTCCAGGATGAGGACCCGGGCGCCGAAGTAGACGGCGCGGGCGATGGCCACGGACTGGCGCTGGCCGCCGGAGAGGGTGCCGATGGGCTGCTCCAGGTCGTCCAGGACGATGCCCATGTTGCGCAGTTCCCGGTCGGCGGTGGCTTTCATCCGGGCGATGTCCAGGCGGCGGACCGGCCAGGGTCCCCTGGTCATCTCCGAGCCGAGGAAGAAGTTCCGCCACACCGGCATCAGCGGGACGGTGGCCAGGTCCTGGTAGACCGTGGCGATGCCCCGGTCGAGGGCCTCGCGCGGGGTGGAGAAGCGCACCGGGGTGCCGTCGACGAGGAACTCGCCCTCGGTGTGCCGGTGCAGCCCCGAGACGATCTTGATGAGGGTGGACTTGCCGGCGCCGTTGTCGCCGAGCACGCAGGTCACCTGGCCCGCGTGGACCGTCAGGTCGACGCCGTGCAGGGCGCGGACGTTGCCGTACGACTTGCCCGCGCCGCGCAGTTCCACCAGGGGGCCGTCACCGGAGGGCGGCGTGTCGGCGAGGACGGCGCCGTGGGCCGTGTTGTCGGTCATCGCTCTACCTCCGGGTCGCCGTGCGCTGGACCCACAGATTGATCAGGACGGCGCCGAGGAGCATCACGCCGAGGAAGGCCTTGAACCAGTCGGGGTTCCAGCCCGCGTAGACGATGCCCTGGTTCACCATGCCGAACATGAAGGCGCCGAAGACCGGGCCGATCGCCGAGCCGTAGCCACCGGTGAGCAGACAGCCGCCGATGACGGCCGCGGCGATGTAGATCAGCTCCTGGCCGACGCCCTCGCCGGACTGCACCGTGTTGAAGGAGAACAGGTTGTGCATGCCGATGAACCAGGCGCCGAAGCCGACCAGCATGAACAGCGAGATCTTGGTGAACCGCACCGGGACACCGACGGCCCGCGCGCTCTCCTTGTCGCCGCCGACGGCGAAGATCCAGTTGCCGTACTTGGTGCGCAGCAGCACCCAGGTGGCGAGGGCGGCGAAGACCAGCCACCACACGACGGTGATCTTCACCTGGACGCCGCCGACGTCGAAGGAGGAGGCGAAGATCTTCTTCGCCTGGTCGAAGCCGTCCATGTCGCTGATGTCGTCGGTGGCGACGTTGCCGGTGACCCACTTGGTCACGGCCAGGTTCACCCCCTGCAGGATCAGGAAGGTCCCCAGCGTGATCAGGAAGCTGGGCAGGCCCGTCCTGACCACCATCCAGCCGTTGAGGAACCCGATGGCGAGGGAGACGACCAGGGCGACGATCACACCGGTCCACACGTTCAGCGTCAGCTGGTAGCTGAGCATGCTCGCGGTCAGCGCCGAGGAGATCACCGCGACGCCGGCCGACAGGTCGAACTCGCCGCCGATCATCAGCAGCGCCACCGGAAGGGCCATGATGCCGATGGTCGAGGACTGGTAGAGGACGGTCGCCATCGAGCTGCCCTGGCGGACCGAGGGCGCGGCGATCAGGAAGAAGATCAGTACGGCGAGGGCGCCGAGGAAGACCCCCACCTCCGGCCGGGCCAGCAGCCGCAGCACCAGCGGGCGCCGGGCGGTACGGCCGTCTCGCTCCGAGGGGCCGGACGCCGGCGGCTTGCCGACGGCCGGATCGGCCTGCTGGGCCATGCTCATCACCGGGTCCCCTTCGCGGCGAACGCGGCGACCCTGTCGACGTTGGACCTGTCGACGAAGGCCGGACCGGTCAGCACCGGCTGCTCACCGCCGCCGCTGAAGTTGCCGTTGTACTTGTAGAGCCACAGGGAGTCCACCGCCAGATAACCCTGGAGGTAGGGCTGCTGGTCGACCGCGAACTCGATCGACCCGTCCCGGACGGCCTTCACCAGATCCTTGTTCAGGTCGAAGGTGGCCACCTTGGCCTTGCTGCCGGCGTCACCGACGGACTGCACCGCGGTGAGGGCGAAGGGCGCGCCGAGGGTGACGACGGTGTCGATGGAGTTGTCCTGCTTCAGCTTGGCCGTGATGGTCGAGCGCACGGACGGCATGTCGGTGCCGTTCACGTACAGCGTCTCAGTGGTGCCCTTGAACGTCTTCTTCACGCCGTCGCAGCGCTGGGTGAGGCCCACGTTGCCCTGCTCCTGGATCACGCAGGCGATCTTCTTGGCGCCCGTGGTGTTCAGCTTCTTGCCGAAGGCCTCGCCCGCCACGCTCTCGTCCTGCCCGAAGAACTCCAGCAGGCCGAGCCTCTTCCAGTCGCTCAGGCCCGAGTTCAGGCCCACCACCGGTATGCCCGCCTGCTCCGCCTTGCCGATGACGCTCTTCATGGCGTCGGGCTTGGCCAGGGTGACCGCGATGCCGTCGACCTTCTGGTCGATCGCGTTCTGCACCAGGTTGGCCTGGGTGCCCGCGTTGGGGTCGGCGGAGTAGACGAGCTTGATGTTGTCCTTGGCCGCCGCGGCCTCGGCCCCCTTCCGGACGGTGTCCCAGAAGGTGTCGCCGGGAGCCTGGTGCGTGACCAGCGCGACCGTCATCCGGGGCGTGTTCGCCCGGCCCGCCGAGGCGTTCTGTGCCGCCTCCTCGGCCTTCTTGCCGCCGTGGGCGCTCGCGCAGCCGGCGAGGGTCAGGGCTACCGCGGCGGCCACCGCCACGAGGGGGGCCGGCCTCCGGAAACGGGAGGGGGAAGAGCGGTCCATCTTTCCTGCACCTCACTGTGCGTGCGACGGGGGAAGGGACGCTGTTGCGTTGGGACGGGATCCAAGTCCCTGACGGGCCCGCTGTCAATGCTTTGTTAAGACATCATTTCACGAGGTGGTCCGAATGTAAGAACAAATCATGGACACCTTCGCCGTCCCGGACCTACACCCGGGAGGCATGAGCCCAGTACACCGCACCCCGCAGCGGACGGCACCAGGTGATCGCGTGCTCGCCCCCCTCACCTTCGCCCTGGACCGCACGAGCCCGGTACCGCTCTACATCCAGACCCTGGTCGACAAGGGGCTGCTGGTGCGCCGGCGGGGGGTGGGCACGCAGGTGGTGCACAGTCAGGTGAAACGGCCGCTGGAGCTGAGCAGCCTCTACGACGACCTGGAGTCGGCCGGGCAGGGCCCCACCACCCGGGTGCTGCGGGGCGAACGGATCCCGGCGACCGCCGACGTGGCCGCGGCCCTCGGCCTCGCGGAGGGCGCCGAGGTCGTCGTACTGGAGCGGCTGCGCCGTACACACGGGCAGCCGGTGGCGTTCCTGTGCAACCACTTGCCCTCCGCCCTGCTCGAACTCGCCACCGGGCGGCTGGAGTCGACGGGTCTGTACCGGATGATGCGGTCCGCCGGGATCACCCTGCACAGCGCCCGCCAGTACGTCGGCGCGCGCAGCGCCACCGCCGCCGAGGCGGCCCTGCTGGACGAGAAGGAGGGTGCGGCCCTGCTCACCATGCGGCACACCACCTACGCCGACACGGGCCGGCCGGTCGAGTTCGGCAGCCATGTCTACCGGGCGTCCCGGTACGCCTTCGACTTCCATCTGCTGGTCAGAGGCTGAAACGGAATCCCCCGCGTTCACACAGCCCGCCCCGGCCGCGAGTGCGGCGCGGGCCACCGGTCCCGCACCTCGCCGAAGTCGCAGGTAACGGTGACGATTACGTTTCGGGCAAGAGACCCCTCAGTACGACCGGAGCTATTGACGCATGCGCGGACATGGGGCTGTGATTACGCCCACGATGTTCGGTCGAGTTGATTTCTGAGCGGTTTCGAGGACCTTTCGGTGATCGACTCACCCCTTGGCCGAACCCTGTATTCCTCAGGAGCCGCCATGCGCCTCTCCCCCTCCGGTCTTGCCCTCCCGGGTCCCAGCCGCCGCTCCCTGCTGCGCGGAGCGGGCGGTGCCGCCCTGCTCGCGGGTGCCGGCATACCCCTGCTGTCCGCCTGCGGCGGCAGCGGTTCCTCGTCGGACCCGAAGACCGTCGCGCTCGGCTCCAACGCCTCGGACGCCGTGCCGAAGAAAGCGTTCGCCGAGATCTACGCCGCCTTCGCCAAGCAGTCCGGCATCAAGGTCGATGTCAACACCAAGGACCACAACACCTTCCAGGAGCAGATCAACTCCTACCTCCAGGGCACGCCTGACGACGTGTTCACCTGGTTCGCCGGCTACCGCATGCAGTTCTTCGCGGCGAAGAACCTGGCCTCGCCGATCGACGACGTGTGGGCGAAGATCGGGGGCAACTTCCCCGACGCGATGAAGAAGCTCAGCCGGGGCGAGGACGGCAAGTACTACTTCGTGCCGCTGTACACGTACCCCTGGGCCCTGTTCTACCGCAGAAGCGTCTTCGAGCAGCATAGGTACGAGGTCCCCGCCACCTGGGACGAACTCGTCGCCCTGTGCAAGCAGATGAAGAAGGACGGCCTGGTCCCGATCGCCTTCGGAGACAAGGACGCCTGGCCGGCGATGGGCACCTTCGACCAGATCAACTTCCGTCTGAACGGCTATGACTTCCACACGTCCTTGATGGCGGGCAAGGAATCCTGGACCGACCCCAAGGTGAAGGCCGTCTTCGACCACTGGGCCGAGATCCTCCCCTACCACCAGGACGGTTTCATGGGCCGCACCTGGCAGGACGCCGCCCAGACCCTGGTGTCCAAGAAGGCCGGCATGTATCTCCTGGGCTCCTTCGTGGGCCAGCAGTTCACGAACAAGGCCGACCTGGACGACCTCGACTTCTTCGCCTTCCCGGAGATGAACTCCGCGTACGGGCAGGACACCGTCGAGGCGCCCACCGACGGGTTCATGGTGAGCAAGTCCCCGAAGAACCACGCCGGCGTCGTCGAACTCATGGAGTTCCTCGGCACCCCCGAGGCCGAGGCCATCTACCTCAAGGCCGACAACAGCGTGGTGGCCGCCTCCAGCAAGGCCGACACCTCCTCGTACACGGCGCTGCAGAAGAAGGCGTACACGATGATCAGCGGCGCCAAGAGCCTCACCCAGTTCATGGACCGCGACTCCCGGCCCGACTTCACCTCCACGGTGATGCAGCCCGGCCTGCAGAAGTTCCTGCAGAACCCCAAGGGCGTGGACAGCCTGCTGTCGTCCATCGACCGCCAGAAGAAGCAGATCTTCGCGTCCTCGTGAGCGGCCCGATGACGACCGATACGACGACGAAGTCACCGGAGGCGGCCGCGGTGCCGCCTCCGGGCGCCGCGCCCGCGAAGAAGCGGGTGCCCCGGGGGCAGCGCCGCCTGCTGACCCGCCGCGACCGCATCACGCTCGCCCTGATGGCGGGCGTGCCGACGATCCTGCACGTGCTCCTGGTGTGGGTCACCGCCATCGCCTCGATCTTCCTCGCCTTCACCACCTGGGACGGCATCGGGTTCGACTCGATCAGGTGGGTGGGCCTGGAGAACTTCAAGCAACTCTTCAGCGACAACCCGCAGTTCTGGCCCGCCGTCCAGCACAACGTGATCTGGTTCGTCGTCCTGATCCTGATCCCGACGCCGTTCGGCCTGTTCCTGGCCGTGCAGCTGGACAAGCGGATCCGCTTCAGCCGCGTCTACCAGACCGCCTTGTTCCTGCCGGTCGTCATCTCGATGGCGTGCATCGGCTTCGTCTGGCAGCTGGTCTACAACCCGGACACCGGCCTGATCAACAGCATCATCGGGGCCAACAAGCCCGGCCACTACATCGACTGGATCGGCGACCCACACCTCAACCTGTGGGCGGTCCTCATCGCCGCGTCCTGGCGGCACACCGGTTACATGATGATCCTGTACCTGGCCGGCCTGAAGAGCGTCGACCCCTCCCTGCGGGAGGCGTCCGCGCTGGACGGCGCGAACGAGTGGCAGTCGTTCAGGCACGTCATCTTCCCGACCCTGCGCCCGACCAACACGGTCGTCCTGGTCGTCACCATCATCGAGGCGCTGCGCGCCTTCGACCTGGTCTTCGTCTTCAACAAGGGCGCCCAGGGCACGGAGTTGCTGTCGATCCTGGTCACCAACAACATCATCGGCGAGTCCAGCAGGATCGGTTACGGCTCCGCCATCGCGGTCGTCCTTCTGGTGATCTCCCTGGCGGTGATCATCCCCTATCTGATCGCCACCTTCCGGAAGGAGCGGCGCGCATGAGCGGCACCACTCTCCCGCTGCGGCGGCGCGCCCCCCTCCGCCCGGCCCGGGTCCTGCTGCACGTCTTCCTCGCGGGCACGGCGCTGGCCTGGCTGGCCCCGCTGCTGTGGGCGGTCTTCTCGGCGCTGCGGCCGTACAGCGAGACCAGCGCCAAGGGATACGTGTCGTGGCCGGACAAGCTGACCTTCGCGAACTTCACGAACGCGTTCCAGCAGTCCGACATGACGCACTACTTCGGCAACACGCTGATCATCGCGGTGCCGGCCGTGCTGCTGACCCTCTTCCTGTCCTCCTGCGTGGCGTTCTACGTCAGCCGCTTCGACTTCCGGCTCAACCTCGCCCTGCTGCTGGTGTTCACGGCGGGCAACCTGCTGCCGCAGCAGGTCGTCATCACCCCGCTGTACCGGCTGTACCTGCTGACGAACCTGCCGGGGATCACACAGAGCGGCAAGCTGTACGACTCCGCGCTCGGCCTGGTCCTCATCCATGTGGCGTTCCAGTCCGGGTTCTGCGCGTTCGTGCTGAGCAACTACATGCGCTCGCTGCCGCACGAGCTGACCGAGGCCGCGCTGGTCGATGGCGCCTCGGTGTGGCGGCTGTACTGGCAGATCACCCTGCCCCTGTGCAAGCCGGCGATGGCGGCCCTGGCCACCCTTCTCTCCATCTGGATCTACAACGACTTCTTCTGGGCCCTCGTCCTGATCTCGACCGGCGAGAACATGCCCATCACCTCGGCGCTGAACAACCTCTCCGGCCAGTACTTCACCGACCCCAACCTGGTCGCCGCGGGCTCCCTGCTGACGGCGATCCCGACCCTGGTCGTCTACTTCGCGCTCCAGCGCCAGTTCGTCAGCGGCCTGACACTCGGCTCCAGCAAGGGCTGAGGCGCGCACCCCGACAACCGACCGGCCCACGGCAACCGCCGCCAACAGAAGCAGGGGAGTGCGCAGTTCAGCGACCGACTGCCCGTGCT
>NZ_JBFBBK010000001.1:0-35864 GCF_040682635.1 Streptomyces sp. NPDC051133 | reverse complement strand
GCCATGTCCGGGTCGGTGGCGCAGAAGCTGTTCTTCAGCTCCTCACCGAGCTGCGGACGCTCGGCGTTGCCCATGATCACCGGAGCGCCCCTGCCCGTGCCGTCCCCCGCCCCTGACCGGGGCGGTGATGACACAATCGAAGGGCGAGGCGGCCGCCGGGGACGAAGGGCTCGCCCTGACGGACCGCGTGCGCCGCGGTCGCGACCGGCGTCGTGTCAGGAGGTCGGAATGTACCGCTCAGAGGCCACCAGGCGGTCCTGATGGCGGGCGAGAAGGACGGGCGGCGGTCGAGGCCGGCCCGCGCGCCCGACCTGCACCTGCGTCTGCGTTCCGAGCTGGTCCGCATCGACGAGCGGCTGCGCGCCCTGCTGGCCTCCATGGACCGGCTGCAGGGCCTGCTGGTCGCGGTGGTGGCCATCAGCCGCGAGGTGGAGCTGCCCGCGGTGCTGCGCCGTATCGTGACCACCGCCATGGACCTGGTCGGCGCCCGCTACGGAGCCCTGGGCGTGCTCAACGAGAGCGGCGAACACCTGGAACAGTTCATCACGGCCGGGCTGACCGAGCAGGAACGCGACGCCCTGTCCGACACCGGCCTGCCCCGCGGCCTGGGTGTCCTCGGCCATCTGATCCGCTACCCCGATCCCCTGCGGATCGACGACATCCCGGCCCATCCCGCCTCCGCCGGCTTCCCGGCCGGCCACCCGCGGCTGCAGACCCTGCTCGGCGTCGCCATCAGCGTGCGCGGCGAGATCTACGGCGACCTCTACCTCTCCGAACGGCTCGACGGACAGCCCTTCGACGTCCACGACGAGAACGTCGTCGTGGCCCTGGCCGGCGCCGCCGGCATCGCGATCGAGAACGTCCGCCTGTTCGAACGGATCCGCGTCGGAGCCGAACAGTTCCAGCGGCTGCTGCTGCCCACCCTGCCCGACCTGCGGCCCTTCACCGCCGCCGCCATCTACCGGCCCGCCGCCGAGCCCAGTCAGCTCGGCGGGGACTGGTACGACGCCGTCCTCCTGCCCGACCACATCGTGGCGGTCGTCATCGGCGACGTGGTCGGCCACGATCTGAAGGCCGCGGCCGCCATGGCCTCCACCCGGAACATGCTGCGCGCCCTGCTGTACGACCGGTGCGATCCGCCCGGCGCGGTCCTCGCCCGGCTCGACCGGGCTCTGGAGGCGATCACGAACAACCCCGTCACGACCACCACCCTGGCCCGCATCGAACCGGAAGGGCCGGGCTGGCGGCTCACCTGGAGCACCGCCGGCCACGTACCGCCCCTGCTGCTCACGCGTGAACGCCGCGTGGCCTACCTGCTCGCCGAGCCCGGCGTCCCGCTCGGCGTCGACACCGGGCAGCCGCGCCCGGACCACTCCCGCTTCCTGCCGCCGGACGCCACCATCGTGTTCTTCACCGACGGGCTGGTCGAGCATCCCGGCCACACCATCGACGAGAGCCTGAACGAGCTCGCCGTGCTGGCCGCCGCTCATGCCGCCCTGCCGCTGCCCGAGTTCGTCCGGGCACTGGCCGACCACCACCCCAGCGACGGTCACGACGACGTGGCCATCCTCGCGCTGCGCACCCCGCACGTGTGATCACCGCCGGCCCGGTCTCCGGGGGTGGTGCCGGACGTGCGACCCGACGCCGCCGTGGAGAAACCGCCCGATCCGGCGGATGATGGCTTCGGGGCGATGTCGACCCGGAGGGTCGCCCGATGACTGTCGAGCGGCGTGAGAGGGTGCGGCGCGCCGGCGTGGCCGTCCTTGAGATCTGCGCCGTCGCCGCGCTGTACTTCGGCGCGGCCAAGGCGGGCCTGCTGCAGCAGCTGGTGCGCGGCCAGGTCACCCCGCTGTGGCCGCCCAGCGGAATCGCGCTGGCGAGCCTGCTCCTGCGCGGCCCGCGGGTGTGGCCCGGAATCGCGCTCGGCGCGTTCCTGGTCAACGTCTCGCTGGGACCCTCGCTCCCGGCCGTGCTCGCGATCGCCGCCGGCAACACCCTCGCGCCCGTCTGCTCCTACGTGCTGCTGCGCCGTACCGGCTTCCGCGAGGATCTGGACCGGCTGCGGGACGCCCTCGCGCTGATCTTCCTCGGGGCGTTCACCGGGATGCTGGTCAGCGCGACGACGGGCACCGGCACCCTGGTGCTGGCCGGTGCGCTGCCCCGGGCGGACTTCTGGCCGACCTGGTCGGTGTGGTGGACCGGCGACGCGATGGGCGTCCTGGTGGTCACGCCGGTGCTGCTGGTCCTGCGCTCGGCCCGCGCGCCCAGGGCAGCGCCGCGCTCCCGGTGGGCGGAGGCACTGCTGCTGGTGGCGGCCACGGCCGGAGTCGGTCTGCTCCAGACCGGTCGGACGCCGCTGCTGTTCCTCGGCTTCCCGCTGCTGATCTGGGCGGCCTTCCGCTTCCAGCTGGCCGGGGCCGCGCCCTGCGCGCTGGCCGTGTCCACCTTCGCGATCGTCGCGGCCACCGAGGGATCGGGGCCGTTCGCCGGCCGCGACCTGCTCACGGACATGATCACCTTGCAGGCCTTCAACGGTTCCATCGCGCTGACCGCGCTGCTGCTGGGAACGGTCATCAGTGAGCGCGACGCGACCCAGCGGGAGATCGCACAGGCCTGCCGTCAGCTCGCCGACATGGCGACCAAGATCGCGGCCGGCGACCACGGCCCGATGTTCCCCGACGGACGGCACGAGGAGGGTGCGCGGCGCGAGAAGGGCGGGACGGAGCGGGAGGGGCACGAGGAGGAGCCCCGGACGACGACAAAGGCCATCTCCTCGTCCTACCTGAGAAGACGGCCTCCGACCGGCTGAAAAGCTGGTCGGGACGACAGGATTTGAACCTGCGACCCCTTGACCCCCAGTCAAGTGCGCTACCAAGCTGCGCCACGTCCCGGTGCGCTCACTCGCGGTGACCCGCGTGATCGCGCGAACAGCACTTTACCCCACGCGCGGGGGTGCGCCGAAGAGGGCCGCCGGGACATGGCGGCGGCCGGGGGACAATCGGCCGTATGACGAGTGCGGACGCATCCGGTGCCAGGGACCGGGACACGCAGGGGCGGGCGCGCAACGCGCGGCCCCGGGACGGGCTGGGACGCCCGCTGCCCTACGGCGCCGACGGCGTCCCCCGGCAGCCGGAAGGGGTGCTGCGGACGCCGGACGAGACGGTCGCCGAGGCGCAGGCGCTGCTCGACGCGGGCAGGCCGTTCCACGCGCACGAGGTGTTCGAGGACGCCTGGAAGGCGGGCCCCGAGGACGAGCGCGCCCTGTGGCGGGGGCTGGCCCAGCTGGCGGTGGGGCTCACCCACGCGGCCCGCGGGAACGCCGTCGGCGGTGCCCGGCTGCTGCGGCGGGGCGCGGGCGCGCTGCGGGAGTGGGCGGCGGGGCGGGGCGGGGAGGGGCCGTACGGGATGGACCTGCCGGGGCTCGCCCGCTGGGCCGAGAACCTGGCGGAGCGGGTGGAGCGCGGTGCGGGCCGGGTGGACGCGGGCGCGGAGGCGCCCCGGCTGGGGTGACGGGAGGCCCGACGGCGGGCCCGCCGGTGCCCCCGGGGGGCCTGGCCCGCCAGTCCCCCCGGGGGTCCGCTGACCGTCCGTAGGGAGGCGATGGACGCGGGGTCAGGGGCGTGCGGCAGACTCGGGGCGTGCGAAAGATTCATGTCATCGGTATCGGCGCGGGCGACCCCGACCAGCTGACCCTGCAGGCGGTCCGGGCGCTGCGGAGCACGGACGTGTTCTTCCTGCTCGACAAGGGCGAGGTGAAGAGCGACCTGACCCGGCTCCGCCGGGACATGCTGGACGCACACCTGCCCGCGGAGTCGTACCGGGTGGTGCAGGCCCGGGACCCGGAGCGGGACCGCGCCGCGGGCGGGGCGGCCTACTCGCCGGCCGTGGAGGACTGGCGCAGCGCGCGTGCCGGCATCTACGAGCGGCTGATCGCCGACGAACTGGGCGAGGACGGCACCGGCGCCTTCCTGGTGTGGGGCGACCCGGCGCTGTACGACAGCACGCTCGGGATTCTCGAGGAGGTGCTGGAGCGGGGCGCGGTGGCGTTCGAGTACGACGTCGTACCGGGCATCAGCAGCGTCTCCACGCTGGTCGCCCGGCATCGCACGGGGCTGAACCGGGTGGCCCGGCCGGTGCAGATCACCACCGGGCGGCGGCTGGCCGAGGGCTTCCCCGCGGGGGTGGACGACGTGGTCGTGATGCTGGACGCGCACCAGGCCTTCCGGCGGTACGCCGAGGAGGACATGGAGATCTACTGGGGCGCCTACCTGGGCACCCCGGACGAGATCCTCGTCTCCGGCCCGATCGCCGAGGCCGCCCCGCGCATCGAACGGCTACGGTCCGAGGCCCGGGACCGCAAGGGCTGGATCATGGACACGTACCTGCTGCGCAGGAACACCGGGGACGCCTGACCCGCTGCCGCGCGGACGCCCGGGACACCCGGCCGAAAACCGGGTGAGCCGGACGCCGGGGGCGGCCATACTCGGGCCGTGCCCACCTCCCCTGCCCGTTTCCGCGATCCGCGCAGCACGGAGTACGACTTCCTGGACTCGATCCTGGTCCGGTGCCCGCGCTGCGACCGCGTCGCCCGAGTGCAGCGGCAGCCGCACTCCGCGGAGCCGCGGCCGTTCGCCCCCCGGCGTCTGGTCTGCCGGTCCTGCGGTCTGGCCCGCGTGTGGGCGGGCCGGGGCATCGGCCCGTGGAGTGGCTCGTCGGGTCCCGCCGCGGATGCCTACTTCGGCGTCCGGCTGTGGCTCCGGCGCGAGACCCGGCACGGCCGGCTGTGGGCCTACGACCTGGCGCACCTCGATCTGATCCGGCGTTTCGCCGGCGCCACCCTGCGGGAGCGCGCCCCCTGGTACGACACCGGGCAGAAGCTGACACTGGTCGCCCGGCTCCCGGCCTGGGTCACGAGCGCGAAGAACCGGGACGAGGTGCTGCGCGGCGTCGACCGGCTGAGGAGGTCGGTCCTCACCGGGAGCTGAACCCCAGCCGGTCCAGGGCGCCCGCCGTGTCCGGTACCGGCGTGACGCCCTGCGGCAGGGACGGGCGTCGTACGACGACCACGGGGAGGCCCAGTTCCCGGGCCGCGGTCAGCTTCGCGGACGTCGCCCCGCCGCCGCTGTCCTTGGTCACCAGGACGTCGATGCGACGGGTCCGCAGCAGTTCCCTCTCGTCGGCGAGCATGAACGGGCCGCGTGCCAGGAGCAGTTCGGTGTGCGGCGGCAGGGGCGGCTCGGGCGGCTCGACCGACCGTACGACGAAGTGCTGGGCCGTCAGGTGGGCGAAGGCCGCCAGGCCCAGGCGGCCGGTGCTGAGGAAGATCCGGCGGCCGAGCCCGGGCAGCGCCTCGGCGGCCCCGGACAGGGACGGGACGTCGTACCAGCGGTCACCGGGGACCGGACGCCAGCCGGGGCGGCGCAGGACCACCAGCGGGACCCCGGTGAGCGCCGCCGCCCGGGCCGCGTGGGCCGTGATCGTCCCGGCGAAGGGGTGGGTGGCGTCGACCAGGGCGTCCACGCGGTGCGCGCGCAGCCAGTCGGCCATGCCCTCTGCGCCGCCGAAGCCGCCGACGCGGAGCTCGCCGGCCACCGCCGCGGGACGTGCCACCCGGCCCGCGAGGGACGTGGTGACCCGCACGCCGGGGCGGGCGGCGAGGTCGGCGGCGAGACGGCGGGCCTCGGTGGTGCCGCCGAGGATCAGGACGTGCGCGGGCATAGGGGTGAGAGTAAGAGGTCGTACGGGCTCGCCGGCCGCCCGGGTCGCTACCGTCGGGGCCATGGGAAGCGTGGCGTCCGTGCGGGCCGTCCTGATCGACATCGACGGTGTCCTCACCGTCTCCTGGAAGCCGTTGCCGGGCGCGGTGGAGGCGCTGCGGGCGATCCGCGCGGCCGGTCTCGGTGTGGCGCTGGTGACCAACACGACCTCCCGGACCCGGGCGTCGATCGCCGAGGTGCTGGGCGGGGCCGGGTTCGAGGTGGCGGCCGAGGACGTCCTCACCGCGCCCTCGGTCACGGCCGCCCACCTGGCCGAGCACCACCCGGGCGCGCGCTGCGCGCTGCTCAACAGCGGGGACATCGCCGAGGACCTGGCCGGTGTCACGCTCGTGGACGACGATCCCGACGTGGTCGTACTCGGCGGTGCCGGGCCGGAGTTCGGCTACACGGCGCTCAACCGGGCCTTCGGGTTCCTGCAGCGGGGCGCGCGCCTGGTCGCCATGCACCGCGGCCTGTACTGGCGCACCGAGGCCGGGCTGCAGCTGGACTCGGGAGCCTTCCTGACAGGGCTGGAGAAGGCCGCGCGGGTCGAGGCGGAGGTGACGGGCAAACCGTCCCGGGCGTTCTTCGAGGCGGCGCTGGCCCGGCTGGGGGCGGACCCGGACCGGGCGCTGATGGTGGGCGACGACGTGGAGTCGGACGTGCTCGCGGCCCAACGGGCCGGGCTCACCGGGGTGCTGGTGCGGACGGGGAAGTTCCAGCAGGAGACGCTTCAGGGGGCGAGCGGCGCCCCGGACCACATCATCGACTCCTTCGCCGGCCTGCCGGCGCTGCTGGGGCTAGGGCCTGTCTGACAATTCGCGTCGTCGCCCGGAGGGCGGCCGCGCGGCGTCAGGTGCGTGCTCTGGGGGTCCCCCCGGCCGAAGGCTGGGGGAGTGCCGGCCCCAGGTCCTCGTACTGGACGTACTTGGGCCTGGGGCCGGTGCGGCGAGTGGGGGTGCCCCCTCTGGGGGAGCGTGCATGGCGTCGCGCGGCAGACGGGAATTGTCAGAAAGGCCCTAGGGCAGTAGCAGCTGCACCCCGCCCACGACCGTCGCCGCGATCACGAGTTGTTCGAAGAGTCGCTGGTTGATCCTGCTCACAGCCCACTTGCCGAACAACGCGCCGGGCACGACGAACACGGCGAGCGCGGCGTCGAGGAGCAGCGAGCGGCCGTCGATCAGACCCAGGCCCGCGCTGAACGGCACCTTGGACACGTTCACGATGAGGAAGAAGAACGCCGACGTGCCCAGGAATCCCAGCTTCCGGAAGCCGGCCGACAGCAGGTACATCGACATCACCGGCCCGCCCGCGTTGGCGACCATCGTGGTGAACCCGCCGAGCACTCCGTACGACCGCGCCTTGACCCGGCCCGCCCGGGTCGTCACCGCGTCCGGTTCGTCGCCCGCCCCCGTCCGGCGCCGCCTCCACAGCGTGACCCCGGCCATCAGCAGCAGGATCACGCCGATCGACGTCCGCACGACGGCGTCGTCGGCCCACATCAGGAACAGCGTGCCGGCCACCACGCCCACCGCGACGGCCGGGAACAGCCGCCACAGGGTGGGCCAGTGGGCGTGCCGCCGGTAGGTGAGGACGGCGAGCACGTCCCCGGCGATCAGGACGGGCAGCAGGACGCCGGTGGAGGCGCGGGCGGGCAGCACCGCCGCGAAGATCGCGAGGCTGACCGTGTTGGCCCCGCTCACCGCCGTCTTGGAGAAGCCGACGAGCAGGGCCGCGCAGGCGAGCGCGGCGAACTCCCGGCCGGACAGGTGCCAGAGCGTCATCGTGTTCATGCGGGGACCGATGTTATGTCCGGACAAGCCTTCGGCATAAGGACCGTCTCGCCAGGTGATCCCCGCCGCCCGCCCAGGCCGCCACGGCCACTCGGCCGCTCGGCCGCTCGGCCGCTCGGCCGCTACGGCCGCTGCGCGAACTGCGCGCGGAGTTCCCGCTTGAGCACCTTCATGCTCGGCCCGAGCGGCAGCCGGTCGGTGAACTCCACGCGTCGCGGGTACTTGTGCCGGCCCAGGTGCTCCTTGGACCACTCGGTGATCGCGGCGGCGTCGGGGGCGGTGCCCGGCGCGGGGACGACGACCGCGCACACCTCCTCGCCGTGCAGCTCGTCCGGCAGGCCGATGACCGCGGCCTGGGCGACGCCGGGGTGGCGCATCAGGACCTCCTCCACCTCCCTCGGGTACACGTTGTAGCCGCCGCGGATGATGACGTCCTTCTTGCGGTCGACGATCCGCAGGAAGCCGTCCTCGTCCTTGGTGCCGAGGTCCCCGGTGCGGAACCAGCCGTCGACGAGGGCCTCCGCGGTGGCCTCGGGGCGGCCGAGGTAGCCGGAGAAGACGTTGTGGCCGCGGATGACGACCTCGCCCAGCTCGCCGGGCGGCAGCAGTTCGATGCGGTCCTCGGCCTCGGCGCGGGCGATCTCCACGTCGATGCCCCACAGCGGGTGGCCGATGGTGCCGGCCCGGGTGCCGAACACCGGCTGGTTGACGGTGGCCGTCGGCGAGGTCTCCGACAGTCCGTACCCCTCGTAGACCGTCGCCCCGAACGCGGCCTCGAACCGTTCCAGGACGGCGACGGGCAGCGAGGCGCCACCGGAGACGCACACGCGCAGGCTCGGGAGCGCCCGCGCGTCCGCGGCCGCCGCCGCGAGGGCGACGAACATGGTCGGCACGCCGTGGAAGGTGTTCACGCCCTCCTTCACCATCAGCTCGATGGCGCGGGCCGCGTCGAAGCGGGGCAGCAGGACGAGCGTGGCGCCCGCGCGCCAGGTGGAGTTGAGCGACACCGTCTGCCCGAAGGCGTGGAAGAGGGGCAGGGCGCCGAGGGCGATGTCGTCGGCGCGGATGTCGTTGGCGTCGAAGGCGTTGACGGTCGCGTTCATCACCAGGTTGAAGTGGCTGAGCACGGCGCCCTTGGGGACGCCGGTCGTGCCGCTGGTGTAGAAGATCACGGCCGGGTCGTCGGCGGCCCGGGTGACGTACGACGGCAGCGGCCGGGCGTCGGCCGCGAGCCGGTCGAACTCCTCGCCCAGGATGACCACCCGGACGCCGGAGGCCTCGGCGGCGGCCCGGCCGGTTTTCGCCTGCGCCGGGTGGACGAGCAGCAGGCTCGCGCCGCTGTCCTTCAGGACGTGCTCGACCTCGCCGGAGGACAGCAGCAGGTGCACGGGGACGACGACCCCGCCCGCCGCGGCGACGGCGTAGTAGGCGACGGGGAACTCGGCGGTGTTGGGGGCCATGAGGGCGACGCGGTCGCCGGGCCGTACGCCGAGGCCGGTGAGCGCTCCCGCCCGGGCCAGCGCCCTGCGCCACACCTCGGCGAAGGTGAGCCGCAGGTCGCCCTCGACGAGGGCGGTCTTGTCGGGGCGGCGCCGGGCGTTCTCGGCGAGAACGGCGGCGACGGACAGGGTTGCCATGGAGTGCTGCTCCGTTTCCTTGCTGCGGCTCGTGTGACCGGTCCCCGTGCGGGGAGCCCCCCGTCGGCGGCGCGGGTCAGTCCCTCTCGACCAGCACCGCGCTGCCCTGCCCCACGCCCACGCACATGGTGGCCAGTCCCCGCTCCGCGCCCGTGCGGCGCATGCGGTGCAGCAGGGTGGTGAGGATGCGGGCGCCGGAGCAGCCGAGGGGGTGACCGAGGGCGATGGCGCCGCCGCTCGGGTTCACCAGCTCCGGGTCGATGCCCAGCTGGTCGACGCAGGCGAGCGCCTGGGCGGCGAACGCCTCGTTGAACTCGGCCTCCCGCACGGCGCCGATCTCCCAGCCGGCCCGGGCCAGCACCTTGCGGGTGGCGGGGACGGGGCCGAGGCCCATCACGTCGGGGTGGACGCCTGCGGAGGCGCCGGCGACGTACCGGCCCAGGGACTGCAGTCCCAGCTCGTCCAGGGCCTCCTCGCTGACCAGCAGCAGTCCGGCGGCGCCGTCGTTCATCGGCGAGGCGTTGCCCGCCGTGACCGTGCCGCCCGGCCGGAAGACCGGCCTGAGCCGGGACAGCTTCTCCAGCGAGGTGTCCTCGCGGACGCACTCGTCCTGGTCGACGACGATGCCGTCCGGGCGCTCCACGGGCAGGAGTTCGTCGTCGAAGTGGCCGTTCTTCCGGGCGGCGGCGGCCCGTTGGTGGCTGCGCAGCGCGAACGCGTCCTGCCGCTCGCGGGAGACGCCGTACCGCTCGGCGACCTCCTCCGCGGTCTCGCCCATGGAGAGCAGGCCGTGCAGCTCCTTCATCGCGGGGTTGACCAGGCGCCAGCCGAGCCGGGTGTCGAAGGTCTCGATGCGCTGCGGCAGGGCCTCGTCGGGGCGCGGCAGCACGAAGGGTGCGCGGCTCATCGACTCCGAACCGCCGGCGATCACGACGTCGGCCTCGCCCGCGGCGATGGTCCGGGCGGCGGTGGTGACGGCCTCCAGTCCGGAGGCGCACAGCCGGTTGACGGTGGCGCCGGGCACCGACTCGGGGAGCCCGGCGAGCAGGGCGGCCATGCGGGCGACGTTGCGGTTGTCCTCGCCGGCCTGGTTGGCCGCGCCCCAGTAGACGTCGTCGATCCGGGCGGGGTCGAGCGCGGGCACGTCGGCCACCAGACGGCGGATCACGGCCGCCGCCAGGTCGTCGGGCCGGATGCCGCTGAGGGCTCCGCGCAGCTTGCCGAGCGGGGTGCGGCGGGCGGCCGCGAAGTGGACGGGACGCACGGATTCGGCTCCTGATCTACGACGCTGTCGATCAGCACTGGTCGGGACAGCACCTGATTAATTAGCACTGCTAGTTTTTGACTATAGACCTCCGACCGGCTCCCTGGGAAGATCCCCAGGAGCCTCGCCGAGGCAGCTGGAGGAGAGATGCCCCACGTCCGCCAGCACGTCCTGGGCGGCATCGCCGTCCGGGAGTGGCCGCATCCGCGCCCGCGCCGCCTGGCCCTCGTCGTGCACGGCTACGGCGAACACGCGGGCCGCTACGACGAACTGGCGGGCGTGCTCACCGGGCACGGAGCGGCCGTGTACGCGCCCGACCACGCCGGCCACGGCCGCTCGGCCGGTGAGCGGGTGGTGATCGAGGACTTCGAGGACGTGGTCACCGACGTGCACCGGGTGGCCGGCCTGGCCCGCGCCGCCCACCCCGGCCTGCCGCTCGTCATGGTCGGTCACTCCATGGGCGGCCTGATCGCGGCCCGCTACGCCCAGCGGTACGGCGCCGAGCTGGCCGCGCTGGTCCTGTCGGGGCCGGTCATCGGTGCCTGGGAGCTGCCCGGGCGGCTGCTGGCCCTGGAGGAGATCCCGGACACCCCGGTCAGCCCGGCCGCGCTGTCCCGGGACCCCGCCGTCGGCGCCGCGTACGCCGCCGACCCGCTGGTGTGGCACGGGCCCATGAAGCGGCCGACGCTGGAGGCCTTCGTCCGGACCCTGCGGACCGTCGCCGAGGGCGGTGACCTGGGCGCGCTGCCCCTGCTGTGGCTGCACGGTGACGACGACCGGCTGGTGCCGCTGCCCGGGAGCCGGACCGGGGTGGAGCGGCTCGGCGGCCGGCTGACCGAGCGGATCTTCCCGGGGGCGCGGCACGAGGTGTTCCACGAGACGGACAAGGCGGAGGTCTTCGCGGAGGTGATCCGGTTCCTGGATGCGGTCCTCCCCCGCTGACGCGGTCCTCCCCCGCTGACCAGGCCTGTTTTGCCCCCGGGGACGCGGGGCACCCGCCCTTTCGGACACACGGACGTGCACGACGAAAGGGGCCGCACCGACCATGACCGTGGTGAAGAGCACGCTGTCGAAGGAGGCGCTCGGCGTCACCGGAACCGCCCTGCAGGAGACCCTGGTCGATCTGCTCGGGCTGTCGCTGATCGGGAAGCAGGCGCACTGGAACGTGGTGGGCCCGCGCTTCAGGTCGATCCACCTCCAGCTGGACGAGGTGGTCGCGACGGCCCGCGCCCACTCCGACACGGTCGCCGAGCGCGCCGCGGCGCTGGGCGTGCCGCCGGACGGCCGGCCCGAGACCATCGCCGCGACCTTCGCGCTGCCCGGCAGCAAGGACGGCTGGCTGCGCGACACCGAGGTGGTGGAGCTGATGGTGTCGTCCCTGACGGCGGCCGTCGGCCGGCTGCGCGAGCGGATCAGGGCCACCGACGAGCCCGACCCCGTCACCCAGGACCTGCTGATCTCCATCACCGCGGACCTGGAGAAGCAGCGCTGGATGTTCGAGGCCGAGAACGGGCCGCGCGACGACGGCTAGCGACCGCGACGACGGCCAGCGACACGGAACGGCGCAGGGAAGGGGACGAACCATGGCCGACCCGATCGAGACCGAAGCGCTCTGGGAGGACTTCCACCGCGTGGTGAACATGACCTCGGCGGAGCTCGCGGCCTGGCTGCGGGTCCGGGACTCCGGCGAGGAGGCCGAGGCACTGCCCGGGGAGGCGGGCACGCCGACCGGCCGGCACGTGCTGGCGATCCTCCAGAAGCGCCGCACCGACCTCACCGACGACGACCTCCGCGTGATGCACCGGGTCGTGGACACGGTCGGTGACCTGGTGGACATGGAGGACGAGCCGGAACCGGAGCGGACGCCCGAGGACACCCGCCGCCGGCACCGGCTGATGACCCTGGGCCACGACCCGCTCAAGCCCTAGCCGCAGGGCCGCGCGCCATGAACCGCGACGAACGCGTCCTGCGCGAGCTGGTGTCCGCATACGGGCGGACGTACGCCGAGGAGGCGGGCATCCGCCTGAAGGACACCCCGCAGCCGCTGTACCGGCTGCTCGTGCTGGCCCTGCTGCTCAGCGCCCGCATCCGCGCTTCGGTCGCGGTGGCCGCCGCGCAGGCCCTGCACGAGGACCGCCTCGACAGCCCGCGCCGCATGGCCGGAGCGGGCTGGCAGCAGCGGGTGGACGCGCTCGGCCGGGGCGGTTACCGGCGCTACGACGAGCGGACGGCCACTCAGCTCGGCGACGGCGCCGAGCTGCTGCTGGACCGCTGGGGCGGGGACCTGCGCCGGCTGCACGAGGAGGCGCACGGCGACGTCGGCACCCTCAAGGACCTGCTCCAGGAGGAGCCGGGCGTGGGGCCGGCCGGCGCCGACATCTTCCTGCGGGAGGCCCAGCGCGTGTGGCCGGAGATCGGGCCGTACCTGGACGGCAAGGCCCTCTCCGGGGCGCGGCGGCTGGGCCTGCCGGAGGACCCCGGCAAGCTGGCCGGGCTGGCCGGGGACACCGAACCGGCCGTGCTGGCCGCCGCGTTGGTGCGCGCCGCGCTCGATGCGCAGGTGGCCGAAGACTGTCTGCGCCGCGCCGGATGACCGTGTCAGACTGCTGCTCGCACACGACGGAGTGACCGAGCCGAGGAGCAGCACGTGACGGGGACCGAGCCGGCCGCACCGCCCATCGACACCAGCCGGCCGCACCCGGCCCGGGTCTACGACTGGTTCCTGGGCGGCAAGGACAACTACCCCGTCGACGAACGGCTCGGCCGCACCATCACGGCCATCGACCGGGGCGCCGCCCGCAACGCGCGCGCCAACCGGGCGTTCATGCAGCGCGCCACGCGCACCCTCGTCGAGGACGGCATCCGCCAGTTCCTGGACATCGGCACCGGCATCCCGACCGAGCCGAACCTGCACCGGATCGCCCAGTCGGTGGCGCCGGACGCGCGTGTGGTCTACGTCGACAACGACCCGATCGTGCTGGCCCACGCGGGCGCGCTGCTGCGCGGCACGCCCGAGGGCGTGACGGAGTACGTGCAGGCCGACGCCCGCGATCCGCACACCATCCTGGAACGGGCCGGCCGGGTCCTGGACCTCGGCCGCCCGGTGGCTCTTTCCCTCATCGCCCTGCTGCACTTCGTCGCCGACGAGGACGGCGCCCACGACGTGGTGCGGACGCTGGTCGGCGCGCTGGCTCCGGGCAGCTGCCTGGTGCTGTCCATGATGACGGCCGACTTCGAACCGGAGAACGTGCGCAAGGGCATCGCCGCCTACGCGGCGGGCGGAGTCACCCTGGTGGCGCGTTCCCGGGACGAAGTGGCCGCCTTCTTCACGGGCCTGGACCTGCTGGAGCCGGGCGTCGTGCCGGTCTCCGAGTGGCGGCGGCAGGGGGCGGCGGACGACGGCGGGCCGATCTCCCTGTACGGCGCGGTGGGCCGCACGTCCGCCCGCTGACCCGGCGGCCGGAACAGCGGCTCCGGTCGGACGGAACAGCGGCTCCGGTCAGAACAGCAGCTCGGCCAGCCGGTCGGTCTGGCCGACGTCGGAGGACCAGCAGTACAGCATGACCTCGTCGGCGCCGATGCCGAGGAAGGCGTCGACCGCCTCGCGGATCGCCTCCGGCTCGGTGAGCAGGCCGTCGGCGATGTGGTCGGCGCGGCCCGTGAAGCCGTAGTAGGCGCGGAGGTTGCGCCGGGCGTCGTCGACGGTGCCGCGCGGGCCGAGGGCGACGTTCGCCTGGGCGACCAGCCGCGGCCGGCCGGGGCGCTCATGTCTGCGCCAGACCGCCTCGACGTCTCGGAACAGCCCGGCCATGCCCGCGGGCGGCAGCGCCGCGCCGAGGAAGCCGTCGCCGAACCGGCCGACCCGTTCGAGCGCGGCCGGGGCGAAGCCGCCGAACAGCACCTCCGGGCCGCCGGGCGTCGCGGGCGCCGGACCGATGGGCCCCACCCCGTCGCCGTACGGCTCGCCGGACCAGACGCGGCGCAGCAGGGTCATCTGCTCGTCGAGACGGCGGCCCCGGCGCCGCAGGTCGACACCGGCGGCCAGGCAGTCGTCCGCGCGGCCGCCGACGCCGACGCCGAGCGTGAAACGGCCGCCGGACACCAGGTCCAGGGTCGCGCTCTGCTTGGCGAGCAGCGCCGTGCGGTGCAGCGGGGCGAGCAGCACCTCGGTCTGCAGCCGGATGCGGGACGTGGCCCCGGCGAGCGCGGCCAGGGTGACGAGGGGTTCGGGGTTGTCGTGGACGAGCCGGTCGAGCAGGCCGAGCGTGCTGAAGGGGCCCGCGTCGGCGCGGCGGGCCCAGGTCAGCAGCAGGGCGGGGTCGTCGACGGGAAGTCCGAGACCGATCTTCATGGGTGGAGTCCTCCGGAGGGTGTGCCGAATCGGTACCGCCCCTCCGTGGCGCCGCGGCGCTGTGCGCGGGCTCGCTCCCGTTCTGCGGCCGTGGGCTTGAGAGCGTGATCGTCGAAGTGCGACGACGCTATCGCGGGCCCCGGGAGCCGGACCACTCCTTTTCGCGCCGGGCCGGACCCGGCCTGATCCGAACGAAGCCCCCTACAGGCCGAGGACGCGGGAGATGGTCCGCAGCACGCCGTCGTCGTTGTTGGACGGGGCGAGGTGCCGGGCCCGGCGGACGACCTCCGGGTGGGCGTTGGCCACGGCGAAGGACCAGTCGGCCGCGTCGAGCATCTCCAGGTCGTTGAGGTAGTCGCCGAAGACCATGGTCTGCGCGGGCGTGATGCCGAGGGCCCGCTGCAGGCCACGCAGGGCGGTGCCCTTGTTCGCGGTGCGGTTCATGACGTCCACCCAGTGCGCGCCGGAGACGACCACCTGGTGGGTCCCGGCGAACTCCGCGAGCGCGGGGGCGGTGGAGCGCTCGGCGGAGCCGAAGTCGAACAGCGCCACCTTGATCACGTCGTCCTCGACGGCGGTGACGTCCTCGACGACCCGGTGCTCGACGTAGTACTTGCGCACCTCCGCCAGGAACGCCTCGTCGCTCCGCTCGACGTACGCCGACCGCTTGCCGCACACCACCGCGCCGACGTCGGTGCCGTCCGCGACCAGCCGCCGTACCGTCCGGGCGACCCCGGCCGCGACCGGGCGGTCCATCGGGTCGGAGCTCAGCTCCACCCCGTCCCGGACCACGTAGGTGCCGTTCTCCGCGATGAACACCATGCCCTCGGCGACGTCCGCGAACTGCCGGGCCAGCGTGGCGTACTGGCGGCCGCTCGCCGGGCTGAACAGCACCCCGCGCCGGCGCAGTTCGGCGAGCATCGGCCACAGCCCGGCGGGGATCCGCTTGGCGTCGTCCAGCAGGGTGCCGTCCATGTCGGTGACGACGAGGCGGATGTCGGCGGGGCCCGCGGGCAGGCCGGGGACGTGGAGGAGGGGCGTGGGCGTGGCGGGCATGTGCTGCTTCCGGTCGGGGCGGGGTACGGCCCCCAGTGTTCCTCATGCGCCGGAACGTCCCGAAGCCGCCCCGAACCGCCCACGGTGCGCGGTTCCCGGGACAGCACGATCACCGGGCGGCACAATGACGGCGGACACCCGCACGTGAGAAGGGCGGCGACGTGACCGAAGGCCCCTCCCCCGCGGCCGGACCGGCGAGACTGGACACCTCCGTGGCGCACAACGCCCGGGTGTGGAACTACTGGGTCGGCGGCAAGGACAACTACGAGGTCGACCAGCGGGTCGGTGACCACGTCGCCGGGATGTTCCCGGTGATCCGGGCGGTGGCCCGCGCGGACCGGGAGTTCCTGGCGCGGGCGGTGCGGTATCTGGCGGCCGAGCGCGGGATCCGGCAGTTCCTGGACGTGGGCACGGGCCTGCCGACGGTGGACAACACCCACGAGATCGCGCAGCGCATCGCCCCCGAGTCGCGGATCGTGTACGTCGACAACGACCCGATCGTGCTCGTGCACGCCCGCTCGCTGCTCACCAGCTCCCCCGAGGGCGTCACGGACTACGTCGACGCCGACGTGCGCGACCCGGACGCGATCGTGCAGCGCGCCGCCGGGACGCTGGACCTGCGGCAGCCGGTCGCGGTGATGATGCTGGGCATCCTGAACTTCGTCCTGGACACGGACGAGGCCCGGGACATCGTGCGGCGGCTCACGGCGGCGGTGCCGTCCGGCAGCCACCTCGTCCTGACCCATCCGACCTGCGACGCCGACGTGGGCGGCGAGGGCAACGCGGCGGCGATGGAGTTCTGGAACGCCCACGCCACCCCGCCGATCACGGCCCGCGGCCGCGCCGACGTCGCCGCGTTCCTTCAGGGCCTGCGGCCGGTCGAGCCGGGGCTCGTGCCCTGCTCGCTGTGGCGCCCCGAGTCGGCGTCCGCCGCCGTGGTGCCGCAGTACGGCGCGGTGGCCGTGAAGCCCTGACCCGGCCCGGCCACCGGCCCGAGCCCGGGGATCCCGGGAGCCCGAGGAGGAGGACGTATGACCACCCTTGCCGACCCCGTGCCCGGCGGCCGCCCCGCTGATCTGCGCCGGGTCGCCGCGCTCACCGCCGGCCTGGCCGCGCAGGGCGTGCGCGGGATCGTGCTGGCCTACGTCGACACCGCGGGCGTCGGCCGGGTGAAGACGATCCCGACGGCGCGGCTGGAGGCGGCCGTGTCCTGGGGGGTGGGGATGTCCCCGGTGTTCGACACCTTCCTCGCCCACGACACGATCGTCACCACCGACGTCCTCGGCTCACCGGACGGCGACCTGCGGCTCTACCCCGACCTGGACCGGCTGGTGGTGCTGGCCGCGCAGCCCGGCTGGGCGTGGGCGCCGGTGGACCGGATCACCCAGGAGGGCGAGCGGCACCCCGGCTGTTCCCGGACCTTCCTGCGCCGGACCGTCACGGACGCCGCCGCACGGCACGGCCTGACGTTCAAGGCGGCGATCGAGGTCGAGTGGGCGTTCGGGCTCGGCTCGGCGCCGCCCGGGGAGTTCGTGCCGGCCGTCCCGGGACCGGCGTACGGCGCGACGCGTCAGGTCGGGCTGAGCGACTGCACCGCCGACCTGCTGGCCGCGCTGGCCGCGCAGGACGTGGACGTGGACCAGCTGCACCCCGAGTACGCGGCCGGTCAGTTCGAGGTGTCGGTGGGCGCCCTGGACCCGGTGGCGGCGGCCGACCGGAGCGTGCTCGTGCGGCAGACGATCCGGGCGGTGGCCGCGCGGCACGGCCTGAGGGTGTCGTTCGCGCCCGCGATGTCCGCCGAGGGCGTCGGCAACGGCGGACACCTCCACCTGTCCTGCTGGCGCGACGGGGTGAACCTGCACGCGGGCGGGGAGCGCCGGTACGGCATGACGCCCGAGGCGGAGTCCTTCGCGGCCGGGGTGCTGGCCCGGATGCCCGCGCTGACGGCGGTCACCGCGCCGAGCCCGGCCAGCTACCTGCGGCTGCGGCCCTCCCGCTGGGCGGGGGCGTTCACCGCGTGGGGCCGCGAGACCCGCGAGGCCGCGCTGCGGGTGGTCACGGGCACGGCGGGCCGCCGGGAGCAGGACGCCAACCTGGAGGTGAAACCGGTCGACCTGGCCGCGAACCCGTACCTGGCCCTCGGCTGCGTCCTCGCGGCCGGCCTCGACGGCATCACGGCGGGCCTGCCGCTGCCGGAGGAGATCACCGGCGACCCGGCCCGCTACGGCCCGGACGAGGCGGCGGCCCTCGGCGTACGGCGGCTTCCCGTGTCGCTGCCCGAAGCCGTCGGGGAGTTCCGCGCGGACCGGGTGCTGCGGGCGGCGCTGGGTCCGGTGCTCGCCGACGCGGTGACCGCCGTGCGCCTCGGCGAGGTGGCGGCCACGGGCGGCCTCACGGACGACCAGGTGGCGGCGGCCTACCGCTGGACGTACTGACGATGAGCGCACCCGGACCGGTCCACGAGACCCTCGCCGCGCTGCCGCTGGTGGACCACCACTGCCACGGCGCCGTGACCGCCGACCTCGCCCACGAGGACTTCGCGTCGCTCCTCACCGAGGGCGAGGGCTGGCCGGGCGTCTCGCCCTTCGACAGCCCCGCCGGGGTGGCCGTGCGCCGGCACTGCGCGCCCCTGCTGGACCTGCCCCGGCACGCCCCGCCCGACGCGTACACGGCCCGCCGGGCGGAGCTCGGCTGGCGGGAGGTCAACCGACGCTTCCTGACCGCCTCGGGAGCAGGGGTGTTCTGCGTGGACACCGGCTACACCCCGCACCCGCTCACCACGCCCGGCGAACTGGCGGCGGCCGCCGGCGCCACGGCCTGCGAGGTCGTACGCCTGGAGCAGCTCGCCGAGGCGGTGGCCGCGCAGGGCGTGGAGGCGGGCGAGTACGCGGGCACCGTGCGGCGGGCTGCCGAGGAGGCCGTGCGGCGGCCGGGCGTGGTGGCGGTGAAGTCGGTGGCCGCCTACCGCACCGGCTTCGCCCTGGACCCGGCCCGCCCGGACGGCGCCGAGGTGACCCGGGCCGCCCGGCACTGGCTCGCGGGCGGCGGCCGGCTCACCGACCCGGTGCTGGTGCGGCACCTGCTGTGGACCGCCGTCGACCTGGGCCTGCCCCTGCAGCTGCACACCGGCTTCGGCGACGCGGACGTCCGCCTGCACCGCGCCGACCCTGCCCTGCTCACCGACTGGCTGCACCGGACGGCCGGCACGATCCCGGTGCTGCTGCTGCACTGCTGGCCCTACCAGCGGCAGGCCGCCTATCTGGCCGCGGTGTTCGAGCAGGTGTACCTGGACGTCGGTCTGGCCCTGCACCACACCGGCCCGGCCCGCTGCCGGGCGGTGCTGGAGGAGGCCCTGGAGATCACCCCGTTCCGGAAGCTGCTGTACAGCTCCGACGCCTACGGGGTGGCCGAGTTCCACCACCTCGGCGCGCTGTGCTTCCGGCGCGGACTCGCCGATCTGCTGCAGGACCGTGTCGACGCCGACGAGTTGAGTCTGCCCGACGCCCTGCGGATCGCGGCCTGGACGGGCCGCGACAACGCCCGCCGCCTCTACGGCCCACCCGTGTCCGAACCGTCCCGCGACCCCAGCGGGCGCCCCACCCGGAAAGTATGATCAAGCAATGTCTGACATGACCGAAACCACGCCCGGATGGCTGACCACGGACGAGCTGGAGATGGCCCGGGCCCGTATGCCGATCCTGTACGTCGAGGCCGTGCCGGTGCGCGTGGACGACAGCGGTGAAGTCACGAGCATCGGACTGCTGCTGCGCATCGGCCCGGACGGAACGGTCAGCCGGACCCTGGTGTCCGGCCGCGTCCTGCACCACGAGCGGGTCCGTGACGCCCTGCTGCGCCATCTGGAGAAGGACCTAGGCCCGGTCGCCCTCCCGCGGGTGCCGGCCTCCCTGCAGCCGTTCACGGTCGCGGAGTACTTCCCGACGGCGGGCACCACCCCGTACCACGACCCGCGCCAGCACGCGGTGTCTCTCGCCTACGTCGTGCCGGTGAGCGGTGACTGCCGGCCCCGGCAGGACGCGCTGGACCTCGTCTGGTTCAGCCCGCAGGAGGCCGCCTCCGTGGCCGTGCAGAGCGAGATGCCCGGCGGGCACGGGATGCTGCTGAAGCAGGCGCTCGCGCACGTGGGTCTGGCCTTCTGACACCGGCGGCCGGCCGACCCGCCTGTCTACCAGGTCGGCCGGGCCGCCGGCCAGAGGGTCCGCCGCGGCTCTCAGGTTGCGTTCAGGCTCGTGACGACCTGGGGCAACACCTGCACCAGAAGCCCCAAAACAATGGCAAAGGGGGCTGGGAACAGCACAGTTGGCCGTGCGAGGGTGCGGCGCATGAGCACAGAGCACGTCCTCGACCACCGGCCGAGCGGTCACGCCCGCGCAGCGATACGCGCGAGCGCGAACAAGGTGCCGGAGGTGACCGTCTACTTCTGGATCGTCAAGGTCCTCACCACCGGCATGGGTGAGACCGCCTCCGACTTCCTGGCCCGGCTGCTGGGCCCGATCCCGGCGGTCGGCCTCGGGGCTCTCGCCTTCGCGGCGTCGCTCGTGCTCCAGTTCGCCGTCCGCCGCTACGTGGCCTGGATCTACTGGACGGCGATCGTCATGGTCAGCGTGTTCGGCACGATGGCCGCGGACGTCCTCCACGTGGGCCTGGGCGTGCCCTACACCCTCTCCACGCCCCTGTTTCTCGTCGCCCTGGCCGCCGTGTTCGCGCTCTGGTACGCGAGCGAGCGCACCCTGTCCATCACGTCCGTCCGCACCCGTCGCCGCGAGTGCTTCTACTGGGCGGCCGTGCTCGCCACGTTCGCCCTGGGCACGGCGGCGGGCGACCTGACGGCGACGGTCGGACTCGGCTACCTGGGTTCGGTCGCCCTGTTCGCCGTGGCGATCTGCGTCCCGGCCCTGGCCCACCGCGCCCGCCTCCTCGGCGCGGTGACCGCGTTCTGGACGGCCTACGTCCTCACCCGCCCGCTCGGCGCGTCCCTCGCCGACTGGATGGCGCTGCCGGGCACCCGGGGCGGCCTGGGCTGGGGGCTGGGTCCGGTGACCCTGTCCTGGACGGTGGCGATCATCGGGTTCGTGGCGTACCTGGCCCTGTCCCGCCGGGACACCGCACCGGCACTCTGACACCTGCCCCAAAAACCTGCTCCACAGACCGCGAAGGCCGGTTCGGATTCGTTCCGAACCGGCCTCTGACCTGCGTGCTCCGCAAGTCGGGACGACAGGATTTGAACCTGCGACCCCTTGACCCCCAGTCAAGTGCGCTACCAAGCTGCGCCACGTCCCGGTGCCCGTTTGACCTGGGGTTTCCCCGGTCGAAACGCGCAGGGAAACAATACCGCACTCGCCTCGGTGATCGCGCACTCCTTTCGCCGGTTGACCTCAAGTTTGGTTGAGGTTGCACGATCGTCGGCATGACGATCACAGCGGACGACGGCCGCGCCCACGGCCATGCCGACCTGCCCCGGCTGATGGGCCTGATGACCGGCGACGAGAAGCACGGGCCCGCGGCCACCTCCACGCTCGACGTGCTGTGGGTGCTGTACGACCGGGTGCTGCGCATCACGCCGGACCGTGCGGACGATCCGGACCGGGACCGGTTCCTGCTGAGCAAGGGCCACGGGCCGATGGCGTACTACGCGGTGCTGGCCGCGCGGGGGTTCCTGCCGGTGGAGTGGCTTCCCGGCTTCGGCTCCTACGACTCCCCGCTCGGCCACCACCCCGACCGGGTGCTGGTGCCGGGCGCCGAGATCGGCAGCGGGTCGCTCGGGCACGGGCTGCCGATCGCCGTGGGCACCGCGCTGGGCCTGCGGGCGCAGGGACGGCACGACCCGGCGGTCTGGGTGCTGATCGGGGACGCGGAGCTCGACGAGGGCAGCAACCACGAGGCCATCGCCTTCGCCGGGCCGGCCGGGCTGGAACGGCTGCACACCGTGGTGATCGACAACTCCTCCGCGAGCCATGCCCGGCCCGGCGGGATCGCCGCGCGGTTCGAGGCCGCGGGCTGGTCCGCGGCGAGCGTCGACGGGCGCGATCACCAGGCCCTGTACGACGCGTTCACCGCGCCTCACCCGGGGCGGCCGCACGTGGTCGTGGCCCGGGTCGAGCCGAAGACCTCCTGACACTCCGTTCCTTCCCCGAAAGGGCACACCCTCATGGACACCATGCGTGACCGCTTCGCTCCCGTCGTCTCCCGGCTGCTGGACGAGGACCCGCGGGTCGCGGTCCTCCTCGCCGAGATCGGCAAGGACGGCTTCGCCGGGGCCGCGCGCCGCCACCCCGACCGGGTCGTCAACGTCGGCATCCGCGAGCAGTTGCTCATCGGGGCGGCGGCGGGGCTGGCGCTCACCGGACTGCGGCCGGTCGTGCACACCTTCGCGAGCTTTCTGGTGGAGCGGCCGTTCGAGCAGGTCAAGCTGGACCTGGGGCATCAGGACGCCGGTGCGGTGCTGGTGAGCGCCGCCGCGTCCTTCGACTGGCCGGCCGGCGGTCACACCCACATGGCCCCGGGCGACGTGGCGCTGCTCGACACGCTGGACGGCTGGACCGTGCATGTGCCCGGCCATCCGGACGAGGCCGAGACGCTGCTGCACCACGCGGTCGCCGCCGGCGACGACAAGGTGTACGTGCGGCTGTCGGTGCAGTCCAACCGGCGGGGGCGGGTCGTCGACGGCGCGGGCTTCCTGACCGTACGCGAGGGCCGGTCCGGTGTGGTCGTTGCGGTCGGCCCGATGCTGGACGCGGTGCTCGCCGCCACGGAGGGCCTGGACGTGACCGTGCTGTACGGGACGACCGTACGGCCCTTCGACGCGGCGGGGCTGCGCCGGGCCACCGGGGCCGCCGGGACGGACGTCGTCCTGGTCGAGCCGTACCTCGCGGGCACGTCGACGGGCGCGGTGAGCGAGGCGCTGTCCGATGTGCCGCACCGGGTGCTGGCCCTCGGCGTCGGCCGCCGCGAACTGCGCCGCTACGGCACGGTCGAGGAGCACGTGGCCGCGCACGGCCTGGACCCGGCGGCGCTGCGCGGGCGGATCGGGGGGTTCCTGGGCCGTGCTTAGCCGCGAGCCGGACGGCAGCGGGCAGGCGCGAGCGCGGGCGGCCTCCGGCCGGGACCGGCGCAGAGCACGCACCGGCATGGGGGCACGCCACCGGCACGGGGGCACGCACCGGGATGGGGACGAGCACCGGCATGGGGCACCCGTCCGGTCTGCGCGGTCAGCGTGCGGGGGGCCTCGTGTCCGCCCGGACCAGGTTGCGTACCGCCGGGACCGCGAGCAGGGCCGTGGCCACGGCCAGGCTGGCCGCGGCGGAGATCAGCAGGACGTGGCCGGCGCCGAACGCCCCGGCGGCGGGGCCCGCGAGGGCCTGGCCGACCGGCATCATGGCGAGCGAGCCCGCCACGTCGTAGGCGTGGATGCGGTTGAGGACGTCGGCCGGGACCTGGGTCTGCACGCTGGTCGCCCACATCACGCCCCAGAACGACATGCCCGCCCCCGCCAGGGCCGCCCCGGCCGCCATGGCCGGCACCCCGAGGCCCGCGCCGACGGCCGCCGGGAACCCGAAGAAGGCGAACAGGGCGACCGCACCGGCCCGCAGCATGCGGCGGGGCCGCAGCCGCAGGGCGAGCAGGCCGCCGACCACGGTGCCCGCGCCGAGGGCCGAGTTGACCAGGCCGTAGGCGCGCGGGCCGTGGTGCCGGACGACCTCGGTCGCCACCAGCGGGACGCTCGGCCCCCAAACGGCGATCATGTACAGGCACCAGACGGCGATCACGCCCCACAGCCAGGTGCGCGCCCTGAACTCCCGCCAGCCGTCGGCCAGATCGGCCCGGAAGGCACGCATCCCGCCCCCGCCGGCGACGCGGCCGCCCTCGGGAGGCGACGGCAGCCGGAGCAGCAGCAGGCACACGGCGCTGGTCGCGTAGGTGGCGGCGTGCGCGGCGAACACACCGCCCGGCGAGGCCAGGCCGACCAGGATGCCTGCGACGGCCGGACCGGCGAGCTGGGCGGCGGACTCGGCGATGCGTATCGCGCCGTTGGCGCCCTGGATGTCGGCGGCCAGCCGGGGCACCGTGCTCGCCACCCCCGGCTGGAAGACGGCTCCCGCCATGCCGTTGACGAGACCGACGACACAGATCTGCCAGAGCACCACGTGACCGGTGAAGAACAGGACGGCGGCGAGGGACTGGGTGCCGAGCCGCACCAGGTCGGCGCCGATCATCAGCCGGCGGGTGCTGAACCGGTCGGCGATGACCCCGCCGAAGACCACCAGTCCGGCGAAGGCGGCGGCCGTGGAGGCCATGGCCAGGCCGACCGCGCCCGCCCCGTACCCGTGCTCCAGCAGGCCGGCGGCGAGGGCCACGGGCAGCATGGTGTCGCCGAGCCGGGCGACCGCCCGGGCCACGAAGAACAGGGCGAAGTCCCGCGACCAGACGGCCGGTACGCCGGTGCCGTCCGCCCTCAGCCCCGGGGTGACGCTGTCGTGCCGTGCGTCCGTTCCGGTCATCGCGGGTGATCCCCTCCCAGCCGACCCGGCGGTGTCCCCTCACCGCCTCCGCCGCGCGGGATCATGCCACGCCCCGCCCGCGCCCACCGGGAATTTCACCGCCCGGGCGGCAGCCCCACCTCGGGGTGGGCCTCCAGGAGCCGGGGCGGGGCCGCCTGGCGCCAGGAGTCGGCGAGGATGTCCCGCAGCTCGTCCTCGTCCTCCAGCGCGGCGAGTCTCGCCCTCACCCAGGCGAACTGGGCCTCGTGGGAGGCGATCCAGAACTTCTCCGGCTCGGCCGCCACCAGTTCGTCGCGCTCCTCCTTGGGGCAGCGCACGGCGATGGACGTCTCCTCCTCGGGCAGGGTCGCGAACATCTTCCCGGCGACCCGGAACGTGGGCATGCTCCAGGCGACCTTCTCCGTGGTGTCCGGCAGGGACAGGGCGATACGGCGTACGTCTTCGGCATCGGGCATGCCACGCACCGTAGCCCCTGCCACTGACAGTCACCCGGCCGGCGGCTCCAGCCGCTTGTAGTACACGGTCGCCGACCGCAGCTCCCCGGCCGGGGCGGCCGCGTAGTCGGGGATGGTGCCGGCCACGGTCCAGCCGGCCGAGCGGTACAGCCGCTCGGCGGGGCTGCCGGTCTCGGTGTCGAGGTGGAGCAGGGTGATGCCGGCGGCAGCGGCGGCGCCCTCGGCGGTGGCCAGGAGGCGGCGGCCTAGTCCCTGCCCGCGCGCGCGACGGTGCACCATCAGCTTCACCAGTTCCGCGCGGTGGCGGCTGTTCGGCTTGTCGGGGTGGGCCAGGCTCACGGTGCCGGCCACTCGGCCGGCGGCGTCGAGGGCCGCCCACACGACGAGCCGGCCCGCCGCCGCCGCGTCCGCCCGCTCCCGCCACCAGGCGGCGGCCTCCTCGCGGGCGAACGGGGCGAGGAAGCCGACCGAGGCACCACCGGCCACCGTGTCGGCCAGCAGGTCCGCCAACTCCCCCGCCCGCTCCCGTACGTGCTCGGCACTCCAGCGTTCCACCGTCACGGCCGCACCACCGCCAGCACGTACCGCGCCTCGACGGGGCCCGCGCACCGGAAGCGGGTCGGACCGAAGACGCGCATCCGCAGGCAGTCCCCCCGGTCCAGATGGTGGGCCTGTTCGCCGTCGGTCACCTCCAGGGCGCCGTCGAGCACCCACAGATGCTGCTCCAGACCGGCCACGGGCGGCCGGTCGTAGGCGATGTCGGCGCCCGGCGCGAGCCGTCCCTCGACGAGTTCGCCGCGCAGTCCGGCGTGCGGCGGGGACACCGACCGCCGGACGAAGCCGGAATCCCGGTCCTCCCAGACCGGCTGGGCGGCGGCCCGGACCAGCGGCGCGGGCGCCGCCTCGACCTCGCTGAGCAGCTGGGACATGGTGCGCCCGTAGACATGGCAGAGCCGGTTCAGCAGGGCGGCGGTGGGGCTGATCTCCGCCCGCTCGGCGCGGGACAGGGTCGACCGGCTGACCCCGCTGCGCTCCGCCAGCTCCCCGAGCGACCAGCCGTGCTGGGAGCGCAGTTCGGCCAGCCGGGCGCCGAGCCTGGCGTCCACGGGGTCCGGTGCGGACGCGAGATCATCGTGTTTCATATTCGGGACTCTATCCCAGATGTGAGACACGATGCGCGGCCCCTGTCATTCCCGTCCGCCGAACGCCGCCAGCGTGCGCTCCAGCGCGGGCATCGCCCGCACCACCCGGCGGGAGCGGATCAGCAGGTCCCAGGCGGGCTCGAACTTCTTCCAGCCGCCCGCGTAGGCGAGATGCCGCAGCCGCTCCCGCCGGCCCGGCTGGGCCGCCGAGCCGCGCCAGATGCTGGACCAGCGGTAGAAGTCGCGGTAGGCCCGCCAGTAGCCGTCCTCCAGCTGACGCGCCGTCATCCCCTTCGGTTCGTAGACGACATGGCGGGTGTCGTACAGGTCCCAGTCGCGGTGCAGGATGCGTCCCTCGGACTCCAGCTGCTTCCACAGCCCGGTCGACGGGTACGGCGTCATGATGTGGAAGGTCGCCGTCTCGATGCCCTGCTCGACGGCCCACTCCACCGTGCGGTCGAAGACGTCGGGGCCGTCCCTGTCCAGCCCGAAGACGAAGCTGGCGTTGACCATCACCCCGGCGTCGTGCAGGCGCCGGACCGCGGCCGCGTAGTCGGCGCCGATGTTCTGGTCCTTGCGCCGTTCGGCGAGGTTCGCGTCGTTGACCGTCTCGAAGCCGACGAACAGGCTGCGCAGCCCCGCCTCCACCGCCCGCTCCAACAGGCCTGGCTTGAGGACGGAGTTGACCGTGCCCGCCGCCTGCCACAGGCGGCCCGTCCCCCGCATGCCGTCGAACAGGGCCTCGGCGAAGCGCCGGTTGCCGAACAGGTGGTCGTCGAGGAAGTAGAGGTGGCGGCCGGGCAGCCGGTCGATCTCGGCGAGGGCGTCGTCGACGGCCTGGGTGTAGAAGGACTTGCCGCCCTCGAAGAAGGCGTCCTTGTAACAGAAGTCGCAGTGGTGGGGGCAGCCCCGGGACACCACGATCGAGTTGGGCACGAGGTAGAGGTGCCGCTTGATCAGATCGCGGCGCACCGGGGGCAGACCGGCGAGGGTCCGCCGGGTGGAGTCGTAACGGCGGGCCGGCACGCCGTCGCGGAAGTCCTTCAGGAACAGCGGCCAGGTGTCCTCGCCGGGCCCGGTGAAGACGGTGTCGGCGTGGGCCGCCGCCTCCTCGGGCAGCGAGGTGACGTGCAGACCGCCCAGGGCGACATGGACGCCCCGGGCACGGAAGTGGTCGGCTATCTCGTAGCTGCGGCGGGCCGAGGTGATGTACGGCTGCACCACCAGCAGATCGGGGGTGTCCAGGGTGGCCGGATCGATGCGCTCCACGTGTTCGTCGTACAGCGTGACCTCGTCGTCAGGATCGAGGTAGCCGGCCAGGGTGGCCAGGCCGAGCGGCGGGAACAGCGAGTACTTGATGGGCCTGAACAGCGGGCTGGTCGCCTCGGTCAGGGCCGGAAGGATCATCGTCACACGCATGCCCTCCCAGACCGCGTGCGACCGATGGCCGGTTCCCTACGCCCTGGCCGACTCCTGCAAGGCGTCCAGCACGGGCCGGATCAGCGGGTGTTCCTCGGCTCCCCGGCGTACGGCGGCGAAGACCCGCCGGGTCGGGGCGACGCCGTCGACGGGGCGTACCACGACGCCGGCGAGGTCCATGCCGTTCAGAGCGGAGCGCGGTACGAGGGCCACGCCCGCGTCGGCCGAGGCCAGGGCGACGACGGCACGGAAGTCGTCCGAGGAGTGTTCCAGCCGGGGCTGGAAGCCGGCGCTCTCGCAGGCGAGGACGACCACATCGTGGCAGGGGTTGCCGGGGTACGGCCCGATCCAGGCGTCCTTGGCCAGTTCGGCGAGGGGGATCTCGGGGGTCTCGGCGAGGCGGTGGCCGACGGGGACGACCGCGTCGAACGGCTCCGCGTACAGCGGGACGTGGCTGAGCCGGGGGTCGTCGGCGGGCGGCGCCCCCCGGTACTCCACGGCGACCGCCACGTCGACCTGCCGGTCCAGGACCATGGGCAGGCTGGCGTCGCCCTCGGCGTCCTGGACGCGGATCCGTATGCCGGGCGCGCGGTGCGCGAGCCGGGCCACGGCCGGGGCCACGACCTGGGCGATGCCGGTCGCGAAGGCGGCCACGGTGACCGTGCCCGCCTCGCCCGAGCCGTAGGCGGCCAGCTCGGCCTCGGCCCGCTCCAGCTGGGCGAGGACGGCGTTGGTGTGGCTGAGCAGGATCTCACCGGCCGGGGTGAGCCGTACGCCCTTGGCGCCGCGCTCGACCAGCCGGTGGCCGGTCTCCTGCTCCAGGGCCGTCAGCTGCTGCGAGACGGCCGAGGGGGTGAGGTAGAGCGCGGCGGCTGCCGCGGTGACCGTGCGGTGGTCGGCCACCGCACGGAGGATGTGGAGCCGCCGTGCCTCGATCATGCGGTCCATTATCCCAGGGCGTCCGCCCTGCTCAGGCCTCCAGCTCGGCGCGGGCGGCGACGAACGCGTCGACCGCGCGGGTGACGTCCTCGGTGGAGTGCGCGGCGGACAGCTGGACCCGGATGCGGGCCTGGCCCTGCGGGACGACCGGGTAGGAGAAGCCGATCACGTAGACCCCGCGCTCCAGCAGCAGCTCGGCCATGCGGCCGGCCTTCGACGCGTCGCCGATCATGACGGGCGCGATGGCGTGGTCGCCGGGGAGGATGTCGAAGCCCTCCTCGGTCATGCGGCGGCGGAAGAGAGCCGTGTTCTCGGCGAGCCGGATGCGCAGGTCGTCGGCGGACTCCAGCAGGTCGAGGACCTTCAGGGAGGCGGCGGCGATCACCGGGGCGAGGGTGTTGGAGAACAGGTAGGGGCGCGAGCGCTGGCGCAGCAGGGCGACGATCTCGGCGCGGGCGGCGACATAGCCGCCGGAGGCGCCGCCGAGGGCCTTGCCGAGGGTGCCGGTGATGATGTCCACGCGGTCCATGACGCCGTGCAGCTCGGGCGTGCCGCGGCCGGTGGGGCCGACGAAGCCGACGGCGTGCGAGTCGTCGACCATGACCATCGCGTCGTGGCGGTCGGCCAGGTCGCAGATCTCGGCGAGCGGGGCCACGTAGCCGTCCATGGAGAAGACGCCGTCGGTGACGATCAGCTTGCGCCGGGCGCCGCCCTCGGTCGCCTCCTTCAGCTTGGCCTCCAGGTCCGCGAGGTCGCGGTTGGCGTAGCGGAAGCGGCGGGCCTTGGAAAGGCGGATGCCGTCGATGATGGAGGCGTGGTTGAGGGCGTCGGAGATCACCGCGTCCTCCTCGCCGAGCAGCGTCTCGAAGACACCGCCGTTGGCGTCGAAGCAGGAGGAGTACAGGATCGTGTCCTCCTGGCCGAGGAACGCCGACAGCCGGGCCTCCAGCTCCTTGTGCACCTCCTGGGTGCCGCAGATGAAGCGGACGGAGGCCATGCCGTAGCCCCAGCGGTCGAGCGCGGCGTGGGCGGCGGCGATCACCTCGGGGTGGTCGGCGAGGCCGAGGTAGTTGTTGGCGCAGAAGTTGAGGACCTCACCGGGGCGGCCGCCGGCGGTGACGGCGACGGTCGCGGACTGCGGGGTGCCGATGACCCGTTCGGGCTTGTGCAGACCGGCGGCGCGGATCTCGTCGAGGGTGGCGCGGAGGTCGTCGCGGACCGAGTTGAACATGAGGGACTCCAGAAAGTGCGGGGGGCGAGGCGAACCGAGCCGGAAATCAAGCGGTCCAGTCGAGGATGACCTTGCCGCCCGTGCCGCTCGCGGCGTCGGCGAAGGCCGCCTCGAAGTCGCGGTAGCCGTACCGGCCGGTGATCACGGGGGCGAGGTCCAGGCCGCCCTCCAGCAGCACCGACATCGCGTACCAGGTCTCGAACATCTCACGGCCGTAGATGCCCTTGATGGTGATCATCGAGGTGACGATCCGGGCCCAGTCGACGGGGAACTCCTGCGCCGGCAGGCCGAGCATGGCGATCCGGCCGCCGTGCGTCATGTTGGCGATCATGTCCCGCATGGCCTCGGCGCGGCCGGACATCTCCAGGCCGATGTCGAAGCCCTCGCGCAGGCCCAGTTCCCGCTGCCCGTCGGCGATCGTGCACTCCGAGACGTTCAGCGCGAGGCTCACACCGATCTTCCGGGCCAACTGCAGGCGCTCCTCGCTGACGTCGGTGACGACGACGTTGCGGGCGCCGGCGTGCCGGGCCACGGCGGCGGCCATCAGGCCGATCGGTCCGGCGCCGGTGATCAGCACGTCCTCGCCGACCAGCGGGAAGGAGAGCGCGGTGTGCACGGCGTTGCCGAACGGGTCGAAGATCGCGGCGACGTCGAGGTCGACGGGGATCCGGTGCACCCAGACGTTGGTGGCGGGCAGGGCCACGTACTCGGCGAAGGCGCCGTCGCGGCCGACACCGAGGCCGACGGTGGCGCGGCACAGGTGGCGGCGGCCGGCCAGGCAGTTGCGGCACTTGCCGCACACCAGGTGGCCCTCGCCGCTGACCCGGTCGCCGATGCGGATGTCGGTCACGTCGCGGCCGACCTCGACGACCTGCCCGACGAACTCGTGCCCGACCACGAGCGGCGTGCGGATGGCCTGCTGGGCCCAGCCGTCCCACGCGCGGATGTGCAGGTCGGTGCCGCAGATACCGGTCCGCATCACCTTGATCAGCACATCGCCGGGACCGATGGCGGGTTCCGGGACGTCCGTGAGCCAGAGCCCGGGCTCCGCCTTCTCCTTGACCAGCGCCTTCACGCGTGCGGCTCCTGTGGGTGAGGTCCCGGCCCATGGGCAGCCGTGAGAAGCCCGTGCCGGGTCAGAGGGGTGGAAACACCCTGCAATCTGCCGTATGCGCGGCACCGCGGTCCATCGAGCTTTTCTTAACCGCCGCCACAGCTTTCCTACACGCCCCGCGCTTCACAGGGGCAGGCCGTCCTGCGCGCTGCGTTCGAGGCGTACGACGAGGTCGGCGGCGAGTGCCTTGATGGTGTCCAGGCCCGCCTTCCCCCAGGCGCGGGGCGCTGTGTCGGCGGCGCACACGGTGCCGAGCGCCATGCCCGAGCTGTCGATGAGCGGGGCGCCCAGATAGGAGTGGATGCCGTACTCGTCGACGACCGGGTTGCCGGCGAACCGGGGGTAGTCGCGGACGTCCTCCAGGACCAGCGCCTTGCGGCGGACCACCACGTGCGGGCAGAAGCCGTGGTCGCGCGGGAGCGTCCTGCCGAGCACGGCCGCGGTGCCGTCCTCCCGGACGAACGGGGCGAGGGCGGGGGCGCTCAGGCCGGCGAAGAACTGGTGGTCCTCGCCGACGAAGTTGACCATGGCGTAGGGCACGCCGCTGAGCCGGGCGAGCCGGCCGGCGAAGGCGTCGAGCGCGGGTTCGGGACGGTCCGCCAGGCCGAGCCGGCGCAGCCGGTGGACCCGCGCGGGGGCCTCCTTGTCCTCGGGGGTGAGCAGCAGCCCCCGGACCGGCCGGGGCGGCTCGTAGCTCATGGCCGGGCTCCGTCTCTGTGGGGGTACCTCATATAGGGGCTCCGTGGGCGGTAGGGCGGAATCACATGTGGGCGCCGTGGCTGGGTGCCGGCGCCGGGATGTGGGCGAGGAGGTGGCGTACGAGGGTGAGCAGGGTCTGCACGCCGGAGCTGGAGATCCGGGCGTCGCAGGGGACGACCGGGACCTCCGGGTCGAGGTCGATGGCGGCCCGCACCTCCTCGGGGTCGTAGCGGTGGCCGCCGTCGAACTCGTTGACGGCGATGATGAAGGCGAGCCCGCGCTCCTCGAAGAAGTCGACGGCGGCGAAGCAGTCCTGCAGCCGGCGGGTGTCGGCGAGGATCACCGCGCCGAGCGCGCCCTCGGACAGCTCGTCCCACATGAACCAGAACCGCTCCTGCCCCGGTGTGCCGAACAGGTACAGCACGTGCTCCGGGTCGAGGGTGATCCGGCCGAAGTCCATGGCGACCGTCGTCTCGACCTTGTTCTCGATCCCGTCGAGGTTGTCCGTGGCGGCGCTGACCGTGGTGAGCAGCTCCTCCGTGCTGAGCGGCGCGATCTCGCTGACCGCGCCCACGAAGGTCGTCTTGCCGACCCCGAACCCGCCCGCCACCAGGATCTTGAGCGCGGTGGGGAACGGGTCAGAGCTGTCGTCGTAGTCCATCGAGCACTGCCTCCAGCAGAGACCGGTCAGTGGGAGTGTGGTGGAACGCGGGTGGCTTGGTGGTCAGCGCCCCGCAGTCGACCAGGTCCGAGAGCAGCACCTTGGTGACCACCGCGGGCAGTTTCAGCTGGGCGGCGACCTCGGCGACCGAGACGGGCGCCCGGCACAGGTCGAGGGCCTGGGCGTGCTCCGGGCCGAGGTAGCCGAGCGGGGTGACTCCGGTGGCCATGACCTGTGACATCAGGTCAAGGGCGACGCTGGGTTCGGTGCGTCCGTTGCTGACCGTGAACGGGCGCACCAGCCGTCCGGCCGCGTCGTCCAGCCAGGGCCCATCGCCGGCTGCGGTCACGCTCAAGGCCTCGTCGCCGCGGGATCGACGGCGTGCTGCCGGGGTGCGGTCACGAGGTAGGGGCGGACGCTCTTGACCAGCATCGCCATCTCGTAGCCCAGCACGGCGGCGTCGGCCTCGCGGCCCGCGAGCACGGCGAGGCAGGTGCCGGAGCCTGCTGTGGTGACGAACAGCAGCGTCGAGGCGAGCTCGACGACGACCTGGCGGACGTCCCCGCCGTCGCCGAACCGGACGCCCGCGCTGCGGCCGAGGGAGTACAGGCCGGAGGCCAGGGCCGCCATGTGGTCGGCGCTGTCGGGGTCGAGGCCGTGCACGGACTTCACCAGTCCGTCGCAGGACAGGAGCACCGCGCTGGAGGTGTGCGGTACGCGCTGCACGAGGCCGCTCAGCAGCCAGTCGAGGTCGGAGGCATGGGCGGTCGGCGCATCGCTCGCCATGGTGGATCGACTCCTTGGGGGGGTTCGAAGGTCTGCGGGAGCCCTTGGGGGTGGGCTGTGCTGGATGGGTGCGGTGACGGCCGTGCGGCGGTCAGCCGGCCGGGGCGCTCCCGTCGGTCCGGCCGGGGCCACGGGTGCCGTCGGAGAGGGGCGCGTGGGTGCGTGTCCGGGGTATGGGGGTGGGGTCCACGGGAGCGGGGTCCAGGGGGGTGCGGCCCAAGGGGGTGGCGTCCATGGGGGCCGCGCCGGTGAGGGGTCGGCCGTCGGAGAGCGGGGCCCTGTGGTTCGGTGCTGTGTGGTTCGGGGCCGTGTGGTGGGGAGCCATGGGGTCTACGGCCGTGTGGTCCGCGGCGGCGGTGTGCGGTGCGGCCCGGTGGTCGGAGGCTGTGTGGGGCGAGGCCATGTGGACGGAGGCCGAGTGGTCCGGGGCCATGTGGTGAGCATCGCTGTGCGCGAGGCCGATGTAGGGCGCGTCCGTGTGCGCAGGGCCCATGTGGGGCGCGTCCCTGTGCGCGAGCCCCATGGAGGGCGCGTCCGTGTGCGCAGGGCCCATGTGGGGCGCGTCCCTGTGCGCGAGGCCCATGTGGGGCGCGTCCCTGTGCGCGAGGCCCATGGAGGGCGCGTCCGTGTCCGCGGAGTCCGTACGGGCAGAGCCCGTGTGCGCGGCGTCCATGGCGTCCCCGTGCTGCGGCTCGCCGTACACGGGCGTCCCGTGGGACGGATCCGCGCGCGGCGCGTCCGGCTCCGTCGACTCCACGCACTGCTGGGCCTCGGCGAGTCCGATTCCGCGCTGGAAGGCCGCCATCAGACCCGGGTCGTGGCCGGCGACGGTCTCGGCCTCCTGACGGGGCACGGGGCCGCCACGGAGCTGGGGCACGAGATGCTGCTGGGCACGGCGGCGGGGCAGCCGGGGCTTGCCCATGGTGCCGCGCACGGCGCCGGTGCGCGGGGTGGGCAGGACGCCCTCGTGCGCCTCGACCGCCTGCCGGTCGGCGGCCCTGATCCCGGGCACGGCCTCGGCCGGGGTGGGCCGCACCTCACCGGCGCCCCGCACCGGGAGCGGGGCCGGGGCATCCCCGGATTGCGTGTCGCCGGATCCCGGCGACACGGCACCGCGCTGCCCGGCCCCGGGCCGAGCCGACGCGCGCCCGCCGGCCCCGGGATCGGTCAACCCTCGTTCGCCGCCCGCGGGTTCACCGGCCGCGTGCTGTGCGTGCCGTCGCCTCCCGGCGGCCGGCACCTGTCCCGCGCCGGGTACGACCACGGCCCCGGTCCCGGTCCCGCCCTCGCTCTCGGCGCCGGCCCCGCCCGTGGCGGGGTTCCCGGTTCCCGGCCGGGCCGCGGGTGCCCGCACGGGCCCCGGCACCGGCGCGTGCGCCTGCGGGGGCACCCCGGTGGCCGCCGGCGCCGGTGGATGCTGCGGCAGGGCGGCCCCCGCAGCCGCCCCGGGCACGCCCGGCGCCGAGCCCAACAGGGCCTGGGGTACGACGAGTACGGCCTGCACCCCGCCGTAGATGTTGCTCTGCAGCCGCACGCCGATGCCGTGCCGGCGGGCGAGCTGGGAGACGACGTAGAGACCGATGCGGCCGTCGGCCAGCAGGCTCGCGACGTTGACCTGGTCGGGGTCGGCGAGCAGGGCGTTCATCCTGTGCTGCTCGCCGACGGGCATGCCGAGTCCGCGGTCCTCGACCTCCACGGCGAGCCCGGAGGTGACGAGGTTGGCGCGGAGCAGCACCTGGGTGTGGGGGGCGGAGAACACCGTGGCGTTCTCGATGAGTTCGGCGAGCAGGTGGATGACGTCGGCGACGGCGTGCCCGCGCAGCTCGCCGTCGATCGGCGGCACCAGTTTGACCCGGGAGTACTGCTCGACCTCGGCGATGGCGGAGCGCAGCACCTCGGTCATGTTCACCGGGTTGCTCCACTGGCGCCGGGACACGGCGCCGCCGAGCACGGCGAGGTTCTCGGCGTGCCGCCGGATGCGGGTGGCCAGGTGGTCCACGTGAAAGAGGCCCTTGAGCAGGTCGGGGTCCTCGATCTCGTTCTCCAGCTCGTCGAGAGTGGCGATCTCCCGGTGCACGAGGGACTGGAGCCGGCGCGCGAGGTTGACGAAGACCTCGAGCTTCTGCTCGCTGCCGGCCTGGCTGGAGAGCTGGGCCGCGCGTACGACGGCGGTGACGGCGCCGTCGTGCGCGCGGGCCAGGTCGGCGGCGAGGAGTTCGAAGTCGTCGGCGTCCTCGGGCGGCCGGCGGCGCGGCGAGCGCTGGGGCGGGCTCTCCCCCTGGCGCAGCGCGTCGACCAGCGCGTGCAGGTCGGCCTCGCCGTGTGCGGCGGTGCGCCGGAGGGCGTCGACGCGGTCGGCGACCGAACGCGCGGCGCGGTCGGCGGCCACGGCGGCGATGAGGATCCCGGCGACGGCCACGGCGACCGCTCCGGCGAGCACGGCCCACAGGACCGGGCCGGTGCGTGCGCCGGTGGAGCGGATGCTGAACAGGACGGCGGCGGTGGCGCTGAGCGCGACCGCGAGCGGTGGCAGCACGGCGAGCCTCATCAGCTGGGGCCGTATGTGCGTTTCGGGCAGTGCGGGAGCGGGTCGGGCGACCGGTCGCCCGTGCCGGCCGCCCTCCCGGCGGTCGGCGCGGCCGGCCGGTGCTCGGAGGTGAGACATCTGCGTCCTCGTACGGGTCCGTCGGGCCTGATTCGTCACGCGGTGCGCGGGAGACGTGCGTCATCGCGGTGTCGGCCGGCACGACCGGCGATCCGCCTCGCCCCGCCGACGGACACTCACAGTAGTCGCCTGCGCATCATGTGCGGTGGGCAGTTGACAAAGTCACCCGAGGAGCGTCCCGCTCTGGTATGAAGCCTCGTACGAAAGAACGATGACCCTGCCGGACGCCCCCGACCGACCCGAAAGAGACCGAAGCGACCTGGTCAGAAACGGTCACAGGAGAAAGCACGCCGGCGGACGGCTCGCTCCCCCGTGTGCCCTTATGTCCCACCGTGTGATTTCCCCCTCGCTGCGCACCGTAAAACCGCCGGTTGCGGGAT